>CAKRRS010000102.1 GCA_934394665.1 uncultured Acetatifactor sp.
GGCTAACCTTCCTGCTAAAAAAAAGATCATTTACTCAACGCAAATCATCTCAGCGTCTGCCTTACGAAGAGACAGCTCATAGCCTCTGACAGTTACTTCCACGGGATCTCCCAAAGGAGCAACCTTTCTCACATAGATCTCAACACCTTTGGTAATGCCCATGTCCATGATACGTCTCTTGACAGGACCTTCGCCATTCAGTTTGGTTACCTTTACGGTCTGACCGCAGGGAACTTCCTTCAATGTCTTCATTTTCTCCTCCTATTTAGCATCTTTTTGGTGGCGTCTTACGACTACACCATGATTTTATTGGCCATATCCTTGCCGATGGCTACTCTTGATTCCTTGATATTCACAATCAGGTTGCCTTCGGTCTGGGACACAACTGTCACTTTACCGCCTACTACAAATCCGAGGGTCTCCAGGAACTTTCGGATCTCCTCCTTGCCGCCGATCCTCTGGATCGTGTTCTCTTCTCCGGCTGTTACCATACTCAGGGGCATCATACACACTTCCTTCCCTTCAATAGTATTGAACTGCTTGTGGTTTCTCATTAACTCTTAATGAGATTCATTCTCATTTCACGTGGTTAGTATATACTAACCTTTTTTTACTGTCAATATATTTTTTTGATTTTTTTCATAGAAATCTCGTGGGAATTGCTTATTGATATTTTTTCTCATTAAGTTGAAATCTTGCATTTCCTACCCTTTTCTGCTATTCTTATTGTAATGCCTGCGGATGGTTAAGTTTCCATATGTAGAGCAGGTATTTCGGTTCAAAATGCTATGTATGGGAAGGGTATGGTCATTACATGAAAATACAGGAATCTGCAGAAAACTATCTGGAAACAATCCTTGTGCTGAAAAAAAAGAACGGTGTGGTCCGTTCCATTGATATTGCCAACGATCTGGGCGTGTCCAAACCCAGCGTCAGCGTCGCTATGAAGAATCTCCGCAATGGGGAATATATTGAAATGGACAAGGAAGGCTACATCACCCTGCTGGATAAGGGGCGGGAAATTGCAGAAAAAATCTATGAACGTCACACATTTCTTACGGACTGGCTGACTTCCATCGGTGTGGATCCCACCGTTGCTGCTGAGGATGCCTGCCGTATCGAGCATGTGATCAGTGCAGAGACTTTCACTGCTATGAAAAAGACATTGAAGACGAAATAGAACTCACAGTGAATCATTGCATGTTATTTGAAAGCAAGAACTCCCGGTGCGATATTGCTCCGGGAGTTTTGTTATTATCATAAGCTCATTACATGCGCTCATTAAATCTTAATTGTCACCCATTTTCCCTGTCGGAACCGAATCGACGCGAACAGGAATCTGGATACCTGATCCGCCAGAATGCCCATCCAGATACCGGTCATTCCCAGTCCCAGGGGAAATCCGAAAATATAGGATGCCGCAGATATTCACCAGATTGGAGATCAGATTCGTCCTAAGGGCAATCATTGTATTGCCAGCACCGCGCTGTGCCGCATTGATTCCCATGGACAATACGTTGAAGATCATGCCGCCCATGATGATCCGGTAGTATCTTGCCGCCATGGCATGGGTGTCCTCACTCGATCCGCAAAATTCGATGATCTGATCCGCGAATCCCACTGTCAGCGCACTGATGATCACGGCGGCCACTATGCAGAAGCAGATGGTCATCACCAGAATCTTGTTGGCGCCGGCCACGCCAGCCGGATCGCTTCTTTTGTCAGGGAACCCTGTGTTTGTTCTGTGCTCATAGCTATGTTACCTATTACCTTTTCTTGGATATTTCCTGTTTCTGATAGTCATAATGCTTTATTACACTCTTAATCATACACCAAAACCTCCGTTTGCCGATAGTCCCAAATTTTTGTCCTCATTTTATAGCTAGACACATAATTTTATCTCATTTTCATACAATACTAATCAGACCATACACGGATATTGACACATGCAAAATCATATTTTCAAAGGAGGCTCCCATGCAACTCTCCGACAAATTTCACAATATTCACTGGAAAAATCTCATCACTGCTGTTGCCATCCCTCTGGCAGTAGGCGGACTCTCCGCCTGGATCACCATGGACGGCATGAAAGCCTTTGAAACAGTGAATCAGCCTCCCCTGACACCGCCTATGTGGCTCTTCCCGGTGGTGTGGAGTATCCTGTTCGTCCTTATGGGAATCGCCTCTTACCTCGTTGTCATGCAAAAAGGCGAGGACACGAAAGCCCTCACCCTGTATGCTGTACAGCTTATCTTTAATTTTTTCTGGTCCATCTGGTTCTTCAACCTGGGATGGTATCTTTTCGCCTTTTTGTGGCTGGTCGCTCTGTGGATCCTGATCCTCGCCACTACCGTTGCTTTTTACCGCATCTCGAAGCCTGCCGCATGGCTGATGCTGCCTTATCTGGTGTGGGTTGCGTTCGCGGGGTATCTGAATCTGGGGGTGTGGTGGCTGAACCGGTGATTTCACGAATTCATCCGATTGACCCTGAAGATATTGATACTCATAGGCAATGTAAATCTTTTTTTCCCAATTCCTTTTCCATAATATTTTTAATTGCTTTAATATCTGTGAAAGTTAATTTAATTCCACAATTGTACATTGCCAATACTTCATTCAAATTTTCAACCAATAGCTTATCCAGTTTCTTATGTATTATTATAGGTTTCTCTTGTGACAAAATTCCCCATCAGTTACCTGATGGGGAACATTTACGAACTATACTATTTCTATCCCACCTGTATAGCAAGTGGCTTCATTTACGAACTGATTTACTTATATCCCGCACCATCAGCAAGCGGCAACCATTTACTTCTAAAATTAGTATATATGGTTCGTATGAATTTATCAACCAATTTTTCAAATTGTTTAAATTTTTCTGTGCTTTCCTTAAGCTCTTATTTTTCTAATCCGTATGTCCTTATCCGCCATCCGCCTTCTTGCTTCTCAAAGTCCATAAAAAGATAGAACAAGGAGTCTTCTCCTGCCGGCAAAAATTCCGCCTGCGCTGTGTAGGTTACCCCTGTTTCATCCCCCACATCTGCTAATCCTTTTATCTCATTTATACTAACAGTTTCTGTTCCTTTAGATTCTCGAGAATCTGTATATGTATCCAGTGTTCCACTGTAATCTTCCACTAAATACTTTTTAATTGTTTCTGAATCACCCTGAAAATAGGCCTCAGAAAATTCTTTTGCTATCTCGTATACTATATTTCTATCCTCGTTCCCAGCCACTTCTCCTGTTATCCTCAGTGTATCATACTGTGGCGCTAATAATTCGTCGCCTTTCCCGTCTCTGTAATAATTATCAATTAACCTAACGTCTTCTATATACCACCCATCTTTCCGATAAGATACCTCTGTACATTTCATGGTATCGCCATTAATATTATCCTCCAGAAGAGAAATAAAACGGACCATCGTTTTTCCGTCTTTTTCAAATAAGGTTGCTCCAATGTACATTTCCTGACCACCAAATCCATCCGGCTGTTCCAAATCAATGTTTGGATTGTAAATAAAATTATTTGGATATTCTACCCATCCGGTATCCTCTAAATGCAGAATCGAAATTGTAACAGCACCAAAATTACTCCCAAAGATGTATCTATTCCATAATACATCCGCCTTACCGTCTCCTGATAAATCACCAGTAGTAATCGTTGAACCATAAACATATGTTTCATAGTCTTTTATTGCCACATCTGCGCCATTCACATTCGCTATGAGTCGTGTACCATCTTTTGCTAAGTCATCGATATCGCCGTAATTTTCAACGCGCACTTTATCGTCTTTCCCATCTCCATCTAAATCTGCACTTATTTCAGTCTCAGAATTAATGAGCATGCTGCTCGTGTCCTTTTCTTTAGATGTATCCGAAGCAATCGTCTGAGATTCCGGTGTCTCAACTTCCTGTGCCTGAATCTCCGGCTCGCTATCGGCGATTTCAATCTGATCCGCCAAATCCATGCAATCTATATAATGATCTCCTATCCGGAACGCATAGAAACTTCTGTAATCCGAGGTCATAGGGTCTGTATCCTGATGCTTTCCGGTATTATTATCCTGAAAATATTTCGGAAGGTAATCAGACTGCATATGTATGTCCTTCGCATCCATGTTCTGCAGATAAACATAAATAATGGTATTACTGTCATCTAACGTGATGGCATATTCATATCGGTCGGTCCAATTTGCCATTGCCACATACGCAACGCTGCAATAATTTTCTTCATCCTGATAAAGCATATTCGTCTGATCCTGATAAGAAAACTTCAAATTCCGCAGACGCTCTGTTTCTGCCTCATACTGTTCCCTGGTATATTGATTTTCCAAATAGATCTGGCAGGTTGCGGCAAATATTTCATCACGGGTCTGATAATAAAAATCTTGTGAAACGGTATCCATATCTGCGGAAGGAAACACCGCTAACGGGCTGTATACTCCCTTTCCTTCTAATTTGTGGTATGCTTCTCCCTCCCGGGAAGTGATTCTTGTCCCATAAATAAAATGATAGCATACGTAAGACAAAATTATCCCCAGCACAAGCACTGCTGCCACAACTGCAAGCACTGCTGCCACAACTGCAAATACTACTTTCTGCTTTTTGGTCATCTTTTGTTCCTCCCCCAATTATCATCACAATATCATTCTTTTTCCAACAGGTAAAAAGCACAATCCATGGTAAGAATAACAAACTGTGTATTACCGGAAATCATTATGTTCACTGCCGGAGGCTGTCGTTTTATTCCATCTCTCGTGCCTCTTATTTCCAAATTCTGAAATTCATCATAATTCAGAATCCAATCATAGAGTTCCGGATCGTCTTTTATAGCTTCCTTTACATAATAGATTAAATTACGTTCTTTTATAGGAGATACCTCATAAGAAGGTTCTAAAATCTCGCATTGATAACGTTCATATTTTTCAAGCCCTTCACTGGAAAATACATCTTCATTTATCACAATATGATTGCCTATGATATCATGTCCTTCCGGATAATTCGTATAATCGTTTTGTACGTGTGTAAAGCCAAGCAATTTTGTAACTTTCCACTCACCAAAAAGCAATTCTTCGATTTCATCCATGGATAATTCGTCCACACTGCCATCTGCTATTTCCGGATCTGGCTCTATCGTTTCTTCCGCATTCAGATCTTCCGATTCTGTCTCGAGCATATTATTAATTCCGATAATTGATAGTTTCCAAGGTCCTGTTCCTTTATAAACATTGTCAAACCAGATTTGTCCATCCCCCATCATCACCCCTTGCCAATTACAAAACATTTTTCGGCATGTTTCAGCACGAATAGCCTCTACAAATTCTTGATTCAGCTTTCCATCAATATCGAGTTTTAAAAAATCTTCACGATTATTAACCGTAGTACCATTTATTGCAATAGGATATGAAATTTTCTCGGATAGCGCATCCCAATCATGCTTTAAAACATCATTTTTAATCTCTTCAGCAAATTGCTCCTCTGCTGTTACTCCTGTAGATGTCATATAATAATCTTCTTCTGTTTCGCTGCTTTGAATGCTTTCATCACTTTCACGTACTTCATAGTCTTCTGTATCACTCATGGCAGGCATCTTTTTTTCTTCAGGTGTACTGTCTATATGCTGATTTTTCATCAAAAATATGTAAGACATAATTATCCCCAGCACAAGCATTGCTGCCACAACCGCAAATACCACTTTCTGCTTTTTGGTCATCTTTTTGTTTATCCCCTATTATCTTCTATTTTCTTCCGTAAATGAAAAATACGGAATCTCCAGCTCTTCAACATTACCTTCGTTTGCATTCGGCATTTCATCAATTTTATTCCTTATAGCCGCTGCTGTTTCTTCTATACTTTTTTCTCCATTAAAATAATACAACGTCTCTTCCTGCGTAATCCCTATGAAAGGAAGGTCACTGCGTTGCATTACCTTCGTATTATTTATCATCTCCCTTACATCCTGTATATCCTCATCTTGTGCCGCATAAACATTTTCATAGTTACCGCCAATTTCGTATGTCAGAATAGGAAGTTTCTCTCTTTTTCCATCCGATGTCTGATAATATTCCTGCTTTCTACTATCACTAAGCTGTTGATCCAGCACATCTTGCAATATTGAGAAATTCCAATTGGGAGCAATCGTTTTCTGTCCTTCCTCAGTAAAATAGCTTTCCACAAACTTCCATGCTTCTTCTTTGTGCGTGCTTTGACTGTTAATGGCGAAACAGTTGACAAAAATAAATATTCTTCCGTTTCCTTCTGCTCCCGGAAATCCTGTATAGACTGCATCCTCACCCCATACGGATTTTTTATATAAATATTGTTGCATGTCACCTATGCACTCAAGATTGAATGGAATTTTTCCTTCCCGCATCAAAAGGTCATTCGTTTGAAACATCGCCTGTTGCGGTAATTGTTCTGCAATTTTTATATATTGTTCCAATCTGTTATCTTCCGTTTCCCCGGAATATCCTCCGCAGATTGCCCCTTCCTGTAAAAATAAATCCCGTGAAATCATAGGATCCTCTTCACATTCCCGAACGGCCCGCAAGGCTTCCTCGAAGGTAAAATTTTCTTTGTTACTGCACCATTTTTCTTTTGTTATCAATGTATATAACACAAAATTCGTTGGCAACATATACAAGCCGCCATCCGCTGTCAAAACCTGATGCGCGGAATCAACGATGTCCTCTTCCCCAATCACATCACTTTTCTCCAGATAAGGAATAAGATTCTCTATCGCACCCTTTTCTCTAAGCACTTCCACGTCCATTTCATCTGTCGAAAAACTAATGATATCAGGTCCTTTTCCTGTCAAAATATCATCATACAAACGACTAATTCCGTCGCTTATATTTTCTTCGTAATAATCATGTATTGTGATTGTTATTCTGTCATTTTTACTATTAAAATCTGCTATTGCTTCCTGTAATGTCGACGCTCCCCCTATATCTCCAAGTATAATCTCCGTTTCAGGTTCTTCCGGCACAATTGTAGCAGTCTCTTTCTCCCATGCAGATGTTTTCGTCCCGGTGTCTATTTCTCCGCATCCCATTAACAGCAAAGATGATACTGTACCTACAAGCAATAATGCTATTGTTTTAAAAGTTTTCATTCGTAATCCCCTCGCACGTTGTCGCAATATCATTCTTTTTCCAACAGGTAAAAAAACAAGCACTGCTGCCACAACTTCCCACTGTATAACTTAACTTGTCTTCCGTAAATTCAGGAAAGGACGCACCTCTACGTTCTCCAGTCTCTTCCCGTCATATAACAGTTCCACATACTGTTCCGCCTTTTCATCGGAGACATCTTCCTGATCCGTAAATACTATCATTATTAGTTCAATTTCACTTTGTTCCGGCTGCTTTCTAATTATGTTCAGGGAATGGAAATACATCTCCCTGTAATCATCTTTCCAGGTGCCGTCTTCCGAATTGTTTTCAAACATGAAATAATCCGTTCCATCAAATTCTATATAACTTAAACTCCATAGTTGACTCGCTGTAACCAATTCCTCACTCACTAAATAGTGTACAATCACTAATTGCGCCGGTTGATTCTCTGATGTCTGCTCGTAAAATTCGTCCAGCAATTCTGCTCCGCTGCATTCCCTTGACTGCCAATCCAAGACATACACCGGATAATCTTTGAGTTCTTCTATATTTAACGGAAGGACGGATAATTCCTGTCTGATTGCATCCGGATCGGTTTTCCCTTTTAAATTTTCCAAACTGAAATCTTCCGATAAATCAACCGGTTCAGTCTCTTCATTTGATACTGCTGTAGTCGTTATGGTATTAGGTGTCATCTCCTCGGTAACTTCTGAAGTATTCTGTTCCGGTGCGTTCTGCCCACAACTTACCATGCTTAACATAATTACTAATAATGCCAAACACCTCATCTTTGCCTTGTACATACTTTTTCTGAATCCTCCTCCCACAAGATTTTTCAAAAGCCTTTTACACAATCGATTTTTTAAATTTGTAACTCTTTTTATGTTACAAATTTAAAGTACCATATTTTTATCACAATTTCATTAATTGATGCTAATTATTTTGATATTGTTAATTCAAAATATCTCAATCACATAATCGTAGCTATAGGTGTGGACATACAATTTGTCATCCTTCTCTGCCATGAGGTCCGGCATCTTTTTCAG
>CAKRRS010000103.1 GCA_934394665.1 uncultured Acetatifactor sp.
AGAATTTTAGTATCCCGCACAAGAGCTGACAGAAACAAAGCTATCCGTTCCGGCGTTAAGACCGCTATCAAGAAGGTTTACGCTGCAATCGAGACCGGCGACAAGGAAGCTGCAAAGGCTGAATTGACCGCTGCTATCAAGACAATCGAGATGGCCGCTTCTAAGGGCGTTTACCACAAGAACAACGTTGCCAGAAAAGTTTCCCGTCTGACCAAAGCTGTTAACGGAATGGCTTAATTTTTCTTGAAACGATACAGAATTTAAGGCATACAAAAAGCACCTATACCGTCATGTAGGTGCTTTTCTTATGCGCTGTTTTTCAAAAATTTTTCAAGCTGCATTTTCACAAAAGCGCCCAGTGGAATCCATAGATTCTTCCGGGCGCTTTTCCTCGTTGTTCTTGTTCTTACTATCTTCTGCGTCCACCGCCGCCGTGACTGACACCGCTGCTGCTGTGATGGCTTCCGCCATGTCCGCCGCTGTGCCCACTGCTATGGCTGCTGCCGCTGCTACTGCTGGTCTCGATTCTTCTGGTCACCACGTTTTTACGCAGGTACTGATCTCTGGTGTCATTGATTTTCGGCTTCTTGCCCTCGACATATTGATTCACAGCAGTGGTATCCTTTGCCTTCGTCTGTCTCAGGTTCACCAGTGCATAAATCAGCGCAACAACAAATCCTGTCACAATCCAGGGAAATACCGACATGGGAACCGCCTCTTTGCTCTCTTCCATGGTTCTGGTCACATAATCCACATAGGCTCTGTATGCTTTGTAAGGGCTGTCATCTACATAATCATAGACAATATCCAGTGTCTGGTCGATCTCATAGTTTCCGAAATAGTCATAGACATTTCCACAAGTCGATAACCAGCTTCCCTTCTGTCCCTCATACCAGTTATCCAGCAGGAGGACGCCGTTGCCGTGCACCTTGTCATAACCGAAGTTACTGTAATCGTAGAAATTGTCAGCCAGATTCCTCATTGCGGTCTCCCAATCGGTGCTGCCGACTTCTGTTGCATGAAACGCCTCTGCCAGACCGGGATTCTGCAGATCATACTCCACAGATTCAGAAATCGTAACAACTACAATATCCGCCTGTATTTTCTCTTCGCATTGTGCTATGTAATCCCGCAGGTTCTGTTCTTCCTCGTCTGTCAAAACATCCGCATAGTCAAAAACACGTTCTGTGGGGTCCTGGGCATTCGCCCGGACAGTCTTTGCTGTTGCAAAATGAATCACTGCCGCTACGATGGTAACCACTGCCAGCACCCCGGCAATGATGAACCATACTTTAAAATATTTGAAGTACTGTCTCCGTGCTTCCCTCTTGATATCTTTTTCCATTGTTTCGCTATCCTTCCCTCATAATCATTACAGCAGACTGGCAATTGCATTCAACATACACAAAATTGCCGCCAGTGTCACTCCCAGTGTTCCCGCATAAGCCCATACCTTCGCTTTGGAGATGGGTGCGATGCCTACCAGTTTACCGGTCTGTCCGTTTACATAGAAAGGATATTCTTTCCCTTTGTAAGTATAATCATATTTCCATACCGGCAAAAGTCCATAATTCACAGAGCTGTCCGATACACTGACATTTTCTGCCATTTTACGGACGCTGGCGTATCCGGAATAGCTGTCATTCAGCATTTTCTTCGCATCTTCCTGCATCTTGGCTTTTGCACGGCTCTCTACCAGGTCAGAAGTCATATTGTAGCGTTCGCTATGGAATCCGGATAAATATTCCGGCTTGAATTCCTGCATTTCCTTGTAATCAAACGGCTCCATGAGATCCATGACATCATCCGGCATACCTACGGATGCATCTACAGGAATCTTGTCAAAATCAATGTCCATGTCACGGACAATATCATAATAAGAAGTCTCCGTGTACTGGGTATTGCCGGTGGTCCAGCTGCGCACCTTGGTGCCCTCTCCATGGAAGGTACAATTGGTATTATAATCATAAAACCAGAACGGTACATAGTCGCCGTGGATGCCATTCAGTCTTACCTCAGACAGAAAATCCGTCGGTGCGAAAACACACTTTTCAAACTTGCTGCGGATCAACTGTTTACAGCCTTCCTTACCCATCTTGAACGGGATCAGCATATGCGGCGTATATACACCGGAGATCTGGTCATCTACGATCAGATAGTTGTCACAATAGGGACACTGTGTTGCGGAGGTTGCTGCTGTCATAGGAATCTCACCACCACAGTTCGGGCATACCTTTGTAACCTTTTGCTGTGCATTTACAGCACTTTTCGGTTGTGCCGTAGCACCGGTCGTGCCGCCCTCCTGTGTTTTTGCATCGACGACACCGGATGCCGGCTGACCGTTCTCCGCTTCACTCGTTACGATCACGCCGTCTTCACGTTCCTCACTGTCCTCACTCTCGCAGAAAGGACAGAACATTTTCTTTCTCTCCGGACTGTAGACTACATTGCCGCCACAGTTTTTACATCTAAAGATCATCTTTTACCCCTCACCTTCTGTCATGTTACGACCATTCTCTCGGTAACTCCTATTTTATCCACAGGCAAAACAATTCGACAAATCTCTGCTCTTTTGCCCAAGTTTAGATTTATCTTATCATACTTCTCTCTCTATTTCCATATTGCAAAATTGCACGAAAACATTTTTTATCGTCCCTGTCCGGATCTTCTGTTTATTATTTCATCAGTTCTTCGTAATCCTCCGGTAAGAAACGGTGATAAATCACATGACATCCTTCCTCCCGGAAGCAATAACAATAGGGATCTCCTATTTCCTCCGGAAAACGGATCATAAGGTCGAAATCCTCTCCCTGCATCTCTTCCACATAAATATTCTGCGAATATCGTAAAAATAACTGCCGGATATCCTCCAGGCGGCAATCATGCTGCCCGATCCTGTGGATCAATTCACCGATAAATCCTTTTTCTGCATAATTCTCGTGAACATAGACACTTCCTTCTTCCGGAACACAGAGGCAAAACCGATCTCCCCCACGGGTGACGGTAAGCTTTCCAAGTCTCTGTATCATATCTTCCGGCTGATTTGCTAATACGTTTTCCATCTCTTCCGCCGTAGTAGCGGTCTCCAATAAATGATTCAGTGTGGATAACGGATAATAGAACCGGATTTTTTCCCGACGAAAGCCAAGTTTTGCCTGCTCTTCCTGTATCACACCGATCAGATTTTTTTCTAATTTATCGAAATTCATGCAAGCTGTTTCCTCGCTTCTTCTCCAGACAGTCCGTCCGGAAATTTATCCAGTTCTGTCTCTGCAATGGCACGCGCAGGTCTTCTAACAGATTCTTCTCTGCGCTGTTTCTTCTGTGGTTTACCGTTACCGGCCAGATGTACATGCTTCATTCTTGCTGTTGATTTTCTTCACGTACTTCCTGTACCAGTTCCGGATCACATTCCGCGATCGCACAGATATCCTCATCCGAGTATCCCCTGGCAATCATATTCCGGACAATCTGCACTGTTTTCCCGGTTTCACCGATCCGTTCACCGATTTTTTCACCGAGTTCCTGTCCAATTTGCTGCCCGATTTCCTGCCCGATATATTGTCCGATATTCCGTTCCTCTGCGCGCAGATCTGCCAAAGCTTTACACATGTCGTATCTCTCCTCTCCGTTCTCATCTATTTTCAGATAAAACTCCATATACGCTTCCAGTTCGGGAAAATCCAATAAAATTGCCATTAATTCTATGGTATCGAAAGTCAGGTTCTGATATGCTGCATTTTCCTGCATCAAATTTTCAAGCTTTTGTCTGTCATCCCGACAACAAAGCGCCTGAAATACTTCTCTCAAATCTGTATGAAACTTTTCAAAATCTTCTTCCTCATGAATACGATACAACTTCATAGGATAATCTGCAAACGGAAGCTGTCTTTCTGACGGTTCCGTTCCGAAGTCCATCATATCCGACAGGCATAGCGGTCCGTCCCATTTTTTCTCCCCATGATACAGACATAACGTATATACCGGAGCCAGCCTGTCTTCTTTTTTGATGCCACTAAGCCATTCCGCATCTTTAAGTTCTTTTGATCTGTTATACTTGTTTCGTAATTCCCGTAGCTGTTTCAGATACTCCTGCACATCATATTCCATACACCGCAGCGGCATCGCATAATCAACATAGCTCTGTGCCTCCAGTGCAAGTATGCGAAACGTTGTTCCATCCTCCAATATTTTCTTGATATCACGGTATTCTTCTCTGTGTTTCCCACCCTGTGATCTCTTACGTTTTCCTCCACGCTCTGCGGAATGCCTTTTCGGATGTGCCACATATCGTTCCGACTGTTCCATTAGCTTCTGCGGTTCTATCACCGCTTCCCCTCCGAAAAACACTGCGTTGAACAGATCCGCAAAACGAGCTGCATCCCCCAGATACTCCTGCATTGCTACTGCTGTTTGTCCCATACGTTACCTCCTTTGTCCTGCAGGAGAGTATGAAAAAATGTCAGTGGAAATCCTACGACATTTATCCGTAAACGCATTTATCACTATGCAAAAATCACATTGGGAATACGTCAGGTCAGAAGCTCCTGCTTTTAGAATGTTTGATGTTCCATGAAAAAGCACGATTTTCCGACTTGCCAGATGAAACAGATTTGCCAAAAAGAAAAACTACTATGCTTTGTATCTAACATAGCATAGTAGTCTCTTTGTTGCAAGTGTTATTATGTTTTTTGTGATTTTTTGGTAATAATCCACAATGATAATTCTCTGCACAAGTATTTTTCATACCACGGTAATCACTTATGATTACTTATTGTACTCGTAATTATTTATTATAGTTGACAATCTGTCCGAAGTCAGCCTTGAGGGAGGCGCCGCCTACCAGACCACCGTCGATGTCTGCCTGTGCAAACAGTTCGGGAGCGCTGGAAGCAGATACAGATCCGCCATACTGGATACGGATAGCAGCTGCGGTTGCATCATCATAAATCTCAGCGATGCACTCACGGATTGCCTTACATACTTCCTGTGCCTGCTCGGTAGTAGCAACTTTGCCGGTACCGATTGCCCAGATCGGCTCGTATGCGATAACAGCGGTTGCAGCCTGTGCAGCCGTTACATTCAGGAATGCGATCTTAATCTGCTGACGGATGAAGTCGATGGTAACGCCCTGCTCTCTCTGGGTCAGAGTCTCACCACAGCAGATAATGGGAGTAATGCCATGTTCGAACGCTTTGAGAACCTTTTTATTTACGGTCTCGTCGGTCTCTGCAAAGTACTCTCTTCTCTCGGAGTGACCGATGATCACGTACTTCACGCCTGCATCATCCAGCATTGCGGGAGAAATCTCGCCGGTGAAAGCACCTTTCTCCTCGAAGTACATATTCTCGGCACCAATCATGATATTGGAACCCTTTGCTGCCTCCATAGCAGGGATGATGTCGATTGCGGGAACGCACAGAAGTACGTCTACTTCATCATTTGCTACAAGGGGCTTTAAAGTATTGATCAGTTCTACTGCCTGACTGGGAGTCATGTTCATCTTCCAGTTGCCGGCAATGATCTTCTTTCTTGCCATAACCATACACCTCTTTATTTTGCTATTTTCTCTTATTTATCGTCTGCTGCAACGCACGGCGTTGCAGCTCCTAGATTTTCTCTTATTTATCATCTGCTGCTGCAACGCCGGGCAGTTCTTTGCCTTCCAGGAACTCCAGGGAAGCACCGCCACCGGTAGAAATGTGGCTCATCTTGTCAGCGAAACCAAGCTGGTTCACAGCTGCTGCAGAGTCACCGCCACCGATAATAGTAGTTGCATCGGTCTCTGCCAGAGCCTTAGCTACAGCGATGGTACCTGCTGCCAGGGTAGGATTCTCGAATACGCCCATAGGTCCGTTCCATACAACAGTCTTAGCGGTCTTAACAGCCTCAGCATACAGAGCTGCAGTCTTAGGTCCGATATCACAGCCTTCTCTGTCGGCGGGCATGTTGGTAACATCATATACCTGAACCTCAACAGGAGCATCAATAGGGTTAGGGAAATCAGCGATGGTTACGGAATCAACAGGAAGCAGCAGCTTCTTACCAAGCTTCTCAGCCTTTGCCATCATTTCCTTACAGTAGTCGATCTTGGTATCATCTACCAGAGACTTACCGATTTCATATCCCTTTGCCTTTAAGAAGGTGTAAGCCATACCACCACCGATGATCAGAGTATCGCACTTCTCTAACAGATTGGAGATAACGTTCAGCTTGTCTGCAACCTTAGCACCACCCAGGATAGCTACGAAAGGTCTTACGGGATCTTCTACAGCCTTACCTAAGAAGTTGATCTCCTTCTCCATCAGGTAACCTACTACGTTTTCGCCACCCTTAGCGGTGATGAACTTGGTAACGCCTGCTACAGAAGCATGTGCTCTGTGGGAAGAACCGAAAGCGTCGCATACATACAGATCAGCCAGGTCAGCCAGTTCTTTGCTGAACTCCTCACCGTTCTTGGTCTCTTCAGCGCCACGGAAACGGGTATTCTGCAGCAGAACCACATCGCCTTCCTTCATATTCTCAACAGCCTTGGTAGCAGCTTCGCCGGTTACATTGTAGTCAGCTACAAAAGTAACCTCTTTGCCCAGCTTCTCGGACAGTCTCTTTGCGACGGGTGCCAGAGATTCGCCTTCGTTGGGGCCGTTCTTTACTTTGCCCAGATGAGAGCACAGGATTACCTTGCCGCCATCGTTAATCAGTTTTTTGATAGTAGGCAGAGCAGCAACGATACGGGTATCGTCAGTAATCTCACCGTTCTTTAAGGGAACGTTAAAGTCGCATCTTACCAGGACTCTCTTTCCCTTTGCGTTAATGTCATCTACAGATTTCTTATTTAATCCCATGGTATTAACCTCCAATTATTTTAGTATCTAAAAAGGGCCCGGTCCTTGTAAGACCGGACCCTGATAGGTCTTTACGCGTTAGCGCCTGTAGGCTTATGCCAACTCGCTGAAGTACTTGATGGTACGAACCATCTGAGAGGTGTAGCTGTTCTCGTTATCATACCAGGATACAACCTGTACCTGAGTATTGCCATCTTCCATAGGAGCAACCATGGTCTGAGTTGCATCGAAGATGGAACCGTAGGTGCTGCCTACGATATCGGAAGATACGATCTCATCGGTGTTGTAACCGAAGGACTCGGTAGAAGCAGCCTTCATTGCTGCGTTGATCTCTTCCTTGGTTACAGCGCCCTTAACTACTGCTACCAGAATGGTGGTAGAACCGGTAGGGGTCGGAACACGCTGAGCGGAGCCGATCAGCTTGCCGTTCAGTTCGGGAATTACCAGGCCGATTGCCTTAGCTGCACCGGTAGAGTTGGGAACGATGTTGCAAGCGCCTGCACGGCTTCTTCTCAGATCGCCCTTTCTCTGAGGTCCATCAAGGATCATCTGGTCACCGGTATAAGCGTGAACAGTGGTCATGATACCGCTCATGATAGGTCTGCAATCGTTCAGAGCCTTAGCCATAGGTGCTAAGCAGTTGGTGGTGCAGGAAGCTGCGGAGATAACGGTATCTTCGGGCTTCAGGGTCTTATGGTTAACATTGTATACGATGGTAGGAAGGTCGTTACCTGCGGGAGCAGAAATAACAACTTTACGGGCACCGGCAGTGATATGTGCGGAAGCCTTCTCCTTAGAGGTGTAGAATCCGGTACACTCCAGAACTACATCAACCTTTAATTCACCCCAGGGAAGCTTGCTTGCATCAGCCTCTTTGTAGATGGTGATGGTCTTGCCGTTAACGGTGATGCTGTCCTCGCCAGCCTCAACGGTGCTTGCATACTTGTAAACACCCTGAGAAGAATCATACTTCAACAGATGTGCCAGCATCTTAGGGCTGGTTAAATCGTTGATTGCTACTACTTCATATCCTTCTGCATCGAACATCTGTCTGAATGCAAGACGACCAATACGGCCGAAACCATTAATTGCTACTCTTACTGCCATTTTAGTTTCCTC
>CAKRRS010000104.1 GCA_934394665.1 uncultured Acetatifactor sp.
ATACGGCAGAATGAGAGGTAACTATGGCATCAATGCGTGATATCAAGCGCCGTAAGACCAGCATTCAGGGCACACAGCAGATCACCAAGGCCATGAAGCTGGTATCTACGGTAAAGCTTCAGAGAGCCAGAGCAGGTGCAGAACGTTCTCAGACGTATTTTGACTGTATGTATGATACCGTAAATAATATCCTGTCCAGGGTAGGCCATCTGGAACATAAGTATCTTGTTCCTGGGGCTTCCCCGAAAAAGGCGGTCATTGTCATCACCTCCAACCGAGGTCTGGCAGGCGGTTACAATTCCAACGTAGCCAAACTGATCACCGGACAGGAGGACTGGAAGACAGAAGATGTGGTAGTCTATGCCATCGGTAATAAGGGTCGTGAGATTCTGGAGAGAAAGGGCTATACCGTAAAAGAGTCCTATCCGGAAGTTATCGAGGAGCCTGCATATGCCGAGGCGATGCTTCTGTCGGACAAGCTGCTGACATCTTTTGCGGCCGGAGAGATCGGTGAGATCTATCTGGCATATACGCATTTTAAGAACACAGTAAGCCATGAACCGAAGCTGTTAAAGCTTCTGCCGGTGGAATATGATGCAGAGGCGGATGTCTCCACGGAGGGGGCAGATGCACTGATGAATTTTGAACCGGAAGATTCGGAAGCACTGGATATGATCATACCGAAATATATATCCAGTCTGATCTATGGCGCACTGATGGAAGCAGCAGCCAGTGAGAACGGTGCCCGTATGCAGGCCATGGATAATGCCACCAGCAATGCGGAGGATATGATCAGTGATCTGTCACTGAAGTACAACCGCGCAAGACAGGGAAGCATTACCCAGGAGCTTACAGAGATCATTGCAGGCGCAGAGGCGCTTTAATTATTGGAACATGCCCATCAGTGGGCAGGAAAGAGGTAGAAATGGCAGGAGAGAATAAAGGAAGGATCACCCAGGTCATCGGTGCCGTACTGGATGTACGATTCGATGAGGGCAAACTTCCCGAGATCAATGACGCGATCCGCATCCCTACCAGAGATGGAGGAGAACTGGTAGTAGAAGTCTCCCAGCACTTGGGTGATGATACTGTCAGATGTATCGCCATGGGTACTACCGACGGACTGGTAAGAGGAATGGAGGCAATCGCCACAGGAGCTCCGATTTCCGTGCCGGTAGGAGAAAATACCCTGGGCAGAATATTTAATGTACTGGGTCAGCCGATTGATAACAAGCCGGTACCGGAGGGGGTATCTTACGATCCTATCCACCGTGCTGCACCGACCTTCGCAGAGCAGTCTACGGACACAGAACTGCTGGAGACCGGTATTAAGGTCGTTGACCTGCTCTGCCCTTATCAGAAGGGTGGTAAGATCGGTCTGTTCGGCGGTGCCGGAGTAGGTAAGACCGTACTGATCCAGGAGCTGATCCGTAATATCGCTACCGAGCACGGCGGATATTCCGTATTCACCGGTGTAGGTGAGCGTACCCGTGAGGGTAACGATCTGTATCACGAGATGCAGGAGTCCGGCGTACTGGACAAGACCACCATGGTATTCGGACAGATGAATGAGCCCCCCGGAGCGAGAATGAGAGTCGGTCTGACCGGACTGACCATGGCAGAGTACTTCCGTGACAAGGGTGGTAAGGATGTGCTGCTGTTCATCGACAACATTTTCCGTTTCACCCAGGCAGGAAGTGAGGTATCCGCACTGTTAGGCCGTATGCCTTCCGCAGTAGGATACCAGCCTACCTTACAGACAGAGATGGGTGCGCTGCAGGAGCGAATCACATCCACCAAGAACGGTTCCATTACTTCCGTACAGGCAGTCTATGTGCCTGCGGATGACCTGACAGACCCGGCACCTGCGACCACGTTCGCACATCTGGATGCCACCACGGTTCTGTCCCGTTCTATCGTAGAACTGGGAATTTATCCTGCAGTAGATCCTCTGGAGTCCACATCCCGTATTCTGGATCCCAGAATCGTAGGTAAGGAGCATTATGAGACCGCCCGCGGTGTACAGGAGATTCTGCAGAGATATAAGGAATTACAGGATATTATCGCAATCCTCGGTATGGATGAATTGTCCGAGGAAGACAAGCTGGTAGTATCCCGTGCCCGTAAGATTCAGAGATTCCTGTCCCAGCCGTTCTTCGTGGCAGGACAGTTCACCGGTCTGGAAGGAAAATATGTACCGATCAGCGAGACCATCCGCGGATTCCGTGAGATCCTGGACGGTAAGCATGATGATATTCCGGAGAGCTACTTCCTGAATGCCGGAAGCATCGATGATGTACTGGCAAAGGTTCATGCATAGCATGAGAGGGGAGTTCAGATATGGCAGATAAAGATTTTCAACTTCGTATCATAACCCCGGAAAGAGTATTCTATGAGGGAACTGTGGATATGGTAGAATTCAATACCACGGAAGGACAGATCGGTGTCCTTCCGGGACACATTCCCCTGACGGTGATCGTGAAGCCGGGTATCCTGCATATTACGGAGAAGGACGGAGAGAAGGAGGCAGCACTGCATTCTGGATTCGCCGAGATCCTTCCCGAGGGAGTTATCATTCTGGCAGAGATCATCGAATGGCCCAATGAGATCGATGAGAACCGTGCGGAGGCAGCACTGCACCGTGCGGAAGAGAGACTGCGCAGCAAGACACCGGAGACGGATATTGCCAGGGCAGAGACGGCATTGCAGAGAGCAATGGCGAGAATTCAGGTGTTGCGATAATGTCGCAGCACCTTTTTTCTGTATCCTTGGTACGTTTTTTATGTAAAGCTGTTCCGCAAAAAATCAGCAATGGACGGATTGCTTTGCCGTAACGCTTTAGATTCCGCTGCGTATACTATAAAAAAGCACGGGACATTGAACTATTATGATATCAAGGCCTTTTTTTATGACACTTCCGGGGTATCCCGGACGAATGGATGAAAATGAGATCTTAAATGATCTGGAATATCTGCAGCAGACCTATCCCGGAGAAGTGAGACGCTGCCAGCGCAGAATTGCGGAAATATTGGACAAATATGACTATGAAGGCAGTATGATCTATGATGAGTATCCGGATAGACTGAGCCTGTACAGGATCGCGGACACGATCAGCACCATTTTAGAGCAGGAAGCGGAAAAAGTATCGAAGGATCTGATCCAGGTACTGGTATGCGATGAAATCTATAAGAGAAGACACGGCGGAAGACGAGGGATGATTGCGTTTTTGTAGGGATGCATGATATAATGAGCGCAAGAGAGTCAACCCGCTTGCGTGATTGACGACCGGCGAATTTGATCACGATAGCTGCGTAAGCAGCGGAGAGCATCGAAGATGTGAATCGTGATATAATGAGCCTCAAGGAAAACCAAGCGGCTGCGAAGCAGACATTTGGTTTTTTGGGCTCATTAGCGAACGAATAATCCTGCGAAGCAGGATATAGAGTGCGAAAGCACGAATTCGTGAGCTTATGATATAATGAGCCTCAAGGAAAAACAAAGACAGGATAAATTATGGAAGAATTGAAAATACTTTTACAGAAAATTTTGAATAAAGATCTGCAGCAAATAATCCTAAGTAACAGTCGTAACCCGGAGAACGCACAGAAAGCCAAAATCCGTCCGGTGTTGCTCAAGGAGGAATTATTGTTCCAGGAGACAATCTACAAAGGAACGCAGGTATTTCATGAAAATTATACGGCGGCGCAGATGATAGACAGAATCTGTGCAGCATTGCAGGAACAGTTCCGTCAGGGAGAATTTACGGCAAAAGGGTTGAAAGCTACGGCACTGGTCAGCAAAAAAGGGAAACTGACGTTAAAAGTAAAGAACCGGGGAACTACCGGAGAAAAATCTTCCGGAGATACCACTGAGACTGTTTCGAACCCGGAAGATTTACAGTCGCTGGCTCATAACCGTACCAAACATTATATTTTAGAAGAAGGAAAACCGGTGGATTTTTTGGTGGGACTGGGCGTGCAGACGCCGGATGGCCGCGTGACGAAGGCAAAGTTTGATAAATTCCGTCAGATCAACCGCTATCTGGAATTTGTTGAAGATGTGATCGAGGAACTGCCGCAGGATCGTACGATCCGTATTATTGATTTCGGCTGCGGCAAATCCTACCTCACTTTTGCCATGTACTATTATCTGCATGAATTGCAGCATAGAGATATTCAGGTGACAGGACTGGATCTGAAGACAGATGTGATCCGTCACTGCAATGAACTGGCAGAAAAACTGGGATATGACTGCCTCAAGTTTGAACGCGGAGACATCAGTACTTATAAAGGTACGGATGTAGCTGATATGGTGGTGACTCTGCATGCCTGTGACCTGGCAACGGATTATGCCCTGGATAAGGCGGTGAAATGGGGCGCACGGGTCATTCTGGCTGTGCCGTGTTGCCAGCACGAATTGAACCGCCAGATACAATGCGACAATCTGAAGCCGGTATTGAAATATGGGATCATCAAAGAACGTATGGCGGCGCTGATCACGGATGCACTGAGGGCAGATCTTCTGGAACAGCAGGGATATGAGACACAGATTCTGGAATTCATCGATATGGAACATACGCCGAAAAATCTGTTGATCCGGGCCGTGAAAAAAAGCGGTATGCGACCGAAGAGCCGGGAAAACAGTGATATTACAGAGGTGGCGGAGTTGCTCCATGTAGAACCTACACTTCGGAAATTGTTGCAGCAGAATAGGGATGAGACAAACAATGATTAATATGCGTCAGCTATTTCATTTCATGCAGGATTGAAAGCAGCAGCACAGCATTGGATAGTTATGGTATTTATGTAAATTTGCCGGGTATAGGGAAATATAAGAAACAGACATAAAAGGCCGATTATGGTCTACAGGGAATAGAATGAAAAAAAAGATAATCAGAATTGCCGTATGCGTTGTTGTTTTTTTGGTATCCGCGTGTATCATCGGCACTATCATGAATCAGGGACACAATAATATGACCATGGAAATGGCACCTGCCACGCTTCCCATGATTACGATGGAAAGCGGCGGCGTGGCATGCAACGAGTTGCACGGCAATACGGTGCAGATGGATGTGGCTTATCAGAAGGATACCGTTACATTGCTCAGAGAGGGCAGACAGGCGGACTTTACGGTGGATACTTTTGGCAGAGAGGTTACCGGGATTTCTATGGAATTGCGCAGCATTGACGGAAGCCGTTTGATTGAAAACGGTGAGATCACCGGATGGCAGCCGTCAGGGAAAAGCTTTTCCGTTGCTTTGACATTAAAAGATCTGATTGAAACCAATACGCAATACAGCCTGACTTTGATCCTGGAGCTGGAGGGTGAGAAGGAGGTATATTATTATACAACCGTTTTATGGAACGACGACCTGCATATTGCGGAGATACTGGAATTTGCTTCGGATTTTCACGGAAAATTATATGACAAAGAAGCGGCGAAGGAACTTACAAAATATTTAGAGCCGAATTCGAAACTGGCAGATAACGGAACCTTCCACAAGGTAAATATACACAGCAATTTCCAGCAGATCACATGGGGCAGCATGGAACCTGCACAGGAAGGAGCCGCTTCCATTCAGCTGGTACAGATCAATGGAAATGTTGCCTCACTGTTGATGGATTTTATTGTTTCTACCGGAGATGGCAAAAATAAGACCTATTATGCGGTGGAGGAATATTACAGAATCAGATATACCTCCGAGCGCATGTATCTGTTGGATTATGAGCGTACCATGACACAGATTCCGGATACCGGGAAGATGTATGCCAATGACAAGATTTTGCTGGGAATTACAGACGATACGGTAGACATGATGGAAAGTACCGATGGAAATACGGTGGTATTTTCTGATATGGGACAGCTGCTCAGCTATAATGCGGCCACCAATGGCCTGACGGTGATTTTTTCCTTCTATGATAAAGATAATGCAGATAAGCGTACCCTGTATGATCACCACGGGATCAAGATCCTGGATGTAGATGAGGGTGGAAATGTACGGTTTGCAGTGTATGGTTATATGAATCGCGGAAGACATGAAGGAGAGACCGGAATCCAAATCAACAGCTATGACAGCTCGCTGAATACAATTGAGGAAGAAGTCTATATCCCTTATACCAAGAGTTATACTGTGCTGCATAATGAAATGGCACAGCTTTTGTACCGGAACAGACAACAACATTTATACTTTTTCCTGGAAAATACAGTCTATGATGTGAATCTGGAGACGAGAAGTGTGGAGCCTCTTGTAAGCATCAGGCAGGATGACAGCCTGCAGGTGTCGGAGAACCATGAGATCATCGTATGGCAGGAAGGCGATGACATCAATCACAGCAATCAGCTGAATGTACGGAATCTGAACACCGGGGAGCAGACTGTGATCCGTGCAGAGGATGGTGAGGCAATCAGACCGTTAGGATTCATGGGAGAGGATATCATCTACGGTGTGGCGCTAGAAAGTGATATCCGGACGGAGAATTCCGGACAGGTATTTTATCCGATGTACAAAGTCTGCATCAGTAATTCTTCTGGTGCAAATTTGAAGGAATATGCACAAGACGGTATTTACATCATCGGGTGCAGCATAGAAGGCAATCAGATCACGCTGTCCCGACTGCTGCGGTCGGAAAACGGCAGCTATCAGGAGACCCTGGACGATCAGATCATGAATAATGTGGAAGAAGAGCCGGGGCAGAACAAGGTCGTAACGGCAGATATTGATATTTACGAGAGATATGTCCAGATACAGACAAAATCAACGATTGACATGAAGACAATCAAGGTACTGAACCCCAAAGAGGTTGTATTTGAGGGGGGAAGAGAACTGGAACTGGAGGCAGTCAGCGAAGTCCCCAGATATTATGTATACAATGCTTATGGTGTACAGGGGATTTACAGTGCACCCGGCACGGCTGTCAAGGAAGCGTATGATACCTCCGGCATTGTTACCAATGACCGCGGAATCACAGTGTGGCTGAAAGGAAACAGGGTCAGCCGCAATCAGATCATGGCAATCAAAGAGGAAAGTGTTACCAATCAGAAAGACAGCCTGGCAGTATGCCTGGACAACATTCTGCGGCATGCCGGAATCACACGCAATACCGAGTATGATCTCGCACAGGGCAAGACAGCAATCGAGATCCTGTCAGAGAATATGACCGGTGTGCAGGTACTTGACTTAAGCGGCTGTAATCTGGATGCGGTATTGTATTACGTTAACCAGGACATTCCGGTACTGGCGATCCTTGAGAACGGAGAAGCGGTACTGGTGACGGGCTTCAATGAATTCAATGTGGTTATTATGGAACCCTCTACCGGGAAACTGTACAAGAAGGGGATGAATGATGCCACAAGCTGGTTTGCAGAGAACGGGAACCATTTTGTGACCTATATGAGGATAGGAAACTAACTGGCAAGTTAGTGAACTGTTTCATGCCACGTAGCCCCGGCTGCATATAAGAAACGCTGACATCGCGGTGTGCTTTAGCACACTTTGCTCGGAAACAGAGCGCAGCGGCACATAAGCGGCCAAAGTACGCCCGCTAAGTGCCGGCGTCTGTTTACGGTCAGCT
>CAKRRS010000105.1 GCA_934394665.1 uncultured Acetatifactor sp.
ATCAAGTATGCCGATGAGACCATCAGACGTAAAGTTGGTAAGACTGGTAAGAAATAATAGATAAGGAGAGTATGAAGATGGTTAGTAAAGAGTCCAGACAGTTAGTACGTGCAAAAAAGCACATGAAAATTCGTAACCGCTTCAGCGGCACTGCTGAAAGACCTCGTCTTGCAGTGTTCAGAAGCAATAATCATATGTATGCTCAAATTATCGACGATACAGTTGGTAACACTTTAGTATCTGCATCCACTCTTGAGAAAGAGATCAAGGCAGAGCTGGAGAAGACCAATAACGTTGATGCAGCAGCATATCTTGGAACCGTGATCGCAAAGAGAGCAATCGAAAAGGGCATCAAGGAAGTTGTTTTCGACCGTGGCGGTTTCATTTATCAGGGTAAAGTAGCAGCTTTAGCCGATGCAGCCAGAGAAGCTGGCCTGGAATTCTAGGAAAGGAAAGAGGAATACACCATGAAACACACAATCATAGATGCAAGCCAGTTAGAGTTAAATGATAAAGTTGTTACCATCAAGCGTGTAACCAAGACCGTTAAGGGTGGTCGTAACATGAGATTCACCGCTCTGGTAGTAGTCGGTGACGGCAACGGTCATGTAGGCGCCGGTCTGGGAAAGGCTGTAGAAATTCCCGAAGCTATCCGTAAGGGTAAGGAAGATGCTGTAAAGCACATCGTAGAGATCAACCTGGATGAGAACAATTCCATCACCCATGATTTCATCGGTAAGTATGGTTCTGCTAACGTTTTACTGAAGAAGGCTCCCGAAGGTACCGGTATCATCGCAGGTGGTCCCGCCCGTGTCGTTTGTGAGCTCGCAGGTATCAAGAATATCCGTACCAAGTCTCTTGGCTCCAACAATAAGCAGAACGTCGTTCTTGCAACCATCTCCGGTTTAAGCCAGATCAAGGCTCCCGAAGAAGTAGCAAAGAATCGTGGAAAGTCTGTTGAGGAAGTTCTGGCGTAAGCCGGATCTTCCCGTTAAGTTGACAGGGCCAACAGAAAGGAGTAGAGTATGGCAGACAAGAAGTTAAAGATCACTCTGGTAAAGTCCACTATCGGTGCTGTACCGAAGAATAAAGCAATCGTGGAGTCTATGGGACTGCGTAAGATCGGCAAGTCCGTAGTACTGCCTGATAATGATGCAACAAGAGGACAGATCCGTCAGGTGAATCATTTGATCAAGGTAGAAGAAGCATAATCAGATAAGGAGGTGTTAGGAATGGAATTATCCAATTTAAGACCTGCAGAAGGTTCCAAACACAGTGATAATTTTAGAAGAGGCCGTGGACACGGTTCAGGAAATGGCAAGACCGCAGGTAAGGGTCATAAGGGACAGAAGGCTCGTTCCGGAGCTCCCAGACCCGGTTTCGAAGGTGGTCAGATGCCTTTATACAGACGTATTCCTAAGAGAGGTTTCACGAACAGAAACACGAAGGAAATCGTTGCTATCAATGTAAGTGCTCTGGAGTGCTTTGACAACGGTGCTACCGTTGATGTAAACGCATTAGTTGAAGCAGGAATTATCAAGAACCCCAGAGATGGAGTAAAGATCCTTGGAAACGGAGAACTTACCAAAAAGCTTGATGTAAAGGTAGATGCTTTCAGTGCATCCGCAAAAGAAAAGATCGAGGCTCTTGGTGGAACTGCTGAGGTGATGTAATGCTTACAACACTGAAAAACGCATTTAAAATCAAAGAAATCAGACAAAAGATTCTTTTTACACTGGGAATGTTAGTTGTGATCCGTATCGGATCACAGCTTCCCGTACCCGGAGTGGACACGAAATTCTTTTCTCAGTGGTTTGCCCAGCAGACAGGCGGTGCGTTCAGTTTCTTCGATGCCATTACGGGCGGTTCCTTCCTGAACATGTCTATTCTGGCATTGAACATCAACCCTTATATTACATCTTCCATTATCATGCAGCTGCTTACAATTGCTATTCCCAAGCTGGAAGAAATGCAGCGTGACGGTGAGGACGGCCGTAAGAAAATGGTCGCTATCACCAGATACGTTACCGTAGCGCTCGCACTGATCCAGTCCACAGCAATGGCAATCGGTTTTGGCAGACAGGGCTACTTGATCGAGTTCAACGCCCTGAATGTAATTACCACGATCACGGCACTTACCGCCGGTAGTGCTTTCCTGATGTGGGTGGGTGAACGAATCACAGAAAAAGGTATCGGAAATGGTATTTCCATCGTACTGGTAATCAACATCATTTCCCGACTGCCTCAAGACCTGAGCAATCTGTTTGAGCAGTTTGTGTTCGGAAAAGCTCCGGCAACCGCGATTCTTGCAGTAGTGATCATCTTCGCAATTATTATTGCCATGGTGGTACTGGTTATCATCTTAAACGATGGTGTGCGCAAGATTCCGGTACAGTATGCCAAGAAAATGCAGGGCAGAAAGATGGTCGGCGGACAGACCTCCAACATTCCGTTGAAGGTAAATACTTCCGGCGTTATTCCCATCATTTTTGCACAGTCCATTATGCAGTTCCCGATTATTATCTGTTCCTTTATCGGATATAACGGAACCGGTGTATGGGCAGAGATCCTGAAGGGATTGAATTCCTCTTACTGGTGCAAACCCAGTCAGCCGGTTTATTCCCTGGGACTGTTACTTTACATTGTATTGATTGTATTTTTTGCATACTTCTATACATCCATTACATTTAATCCTTTGATGATTGCCGATAATATGAAGAAGCAGGGCGGCTTTATCCCCGGTATCAGACCCGGTAAGCCTACCAGCGATTATCTGAATAAGATTTTGAATTATATTGTATTCATCGGCGCAATCGGTCTGATCATTGTATCTGTGATCCCGTATTTCTTCAACGGTGTGTTCGGTGCAAGCGTATCCTTCGGTGGTACCAGCCTGATCATTATCGTAAGTGTAGTACTGGAGACCATGAAGCAGGTAGAATCTCAGATGCTTGTACGTAACTACAAGGGATTCCTGGAAGATTAGCAGCATAACAGTAACCGGATGGTTTATGATCATCCGGTTATTTTTTGTATAGACTTGGTAATGACTTTGTATTGTTGCAAAATCTATTGCAAAAAAGCCGCAGTAAAGTTAAAATATAAATGTTGGGCTGTATATGAGCTATAGAAAGAGCAGTGCCCCAGGTTACAGGGAGACAGGAATATATACGATACCCTTAAAAGTGGGCAGGAATGGAGGACAAAATGAAGATTATCATGTTAGGCGCACCCGGTGCGGGCAAAGGTACTCAGGCAAAGATGATCGCTGAAAAGTACGGAATCCCTCATGTATCCACAGGAGATATTTTCCGTGCAAATATCAAGAACGGAACCGAGCTTGGTATGGAAGCAAAGAAATACATGGATCAGGGACAGCTGGTTCCCGATGAGCTGACTGTTAAGATCCTCTTAGACAGAGTAGCACAGGACGATTGCAAGAACGGTTATGTACTGGATGGATTCCCCAGAACCATTCCTCAGGCAGAGGTACTGGACAAGGCACTGACCGAACTGGGAGACGCCATTGATTTTGCAATCGATGTAAATGTTCCCGACGAGAATATCGTTAAGAGAATGTCCGGCAGACGTGCATGTCTGTCCTGCGGCGCAACTTATCATGTTGAGCACATTCCTCCCAAGAAGGAAGGCATCTGTGATAAGTGCGGACAGGAACTGGTGCTGCGTGATGATGACAAGCCTGAGACCGTACTGAACCGTCTGAAGGTATATCATGACCAGACCCAGCCCCTGATTGATTTCTATACGAAGAAAAATGTATTAAAGACCGTAGACGGCACCAAGGATATGAAGGAAGTATTTGCGGATATCGTAGCAATCCTTGGCTAAGGAAAGTCCGGATATCTGACAGACAGCAGTAATGTCCGGAACAGAAAGGTGAATAAAAATGGCAGTAACGATCAAGTCACAGCGTGAAATTGAGCTGATGAGAGAATCATGTAAACTTTTGGCAGATGTATTCAGTAATTTGGAGAGAGCGGTACACCCCGGAGTATCCACTATGGATATCAATCAACTGGGAGAAAAGCTGATTCGTGCGCACGGTTGTATTCCCAATTTCCTGAATTATAACGGATATCCCGCTTCTATCTGCGTATCGGTGAATGATGAAGTCGTACATGGTATTCCTCATAAGGATCATATTCTTCACGAGGGTGATATTGTAAGTCTGGATGCCGGACTGATCTATAAGGGATATCATTCCGATATGGCACGTACTTTCCCGGTGGGTCAGGTGAGCGAGGAAGCAAGACTTCTGATGGAAAGAACGAAGGAGAGCTTCTTTGCAGGTGTAAAAATGGCGACAGCAGGAAATCATCTGTATGATATCTCTAATGCGATTGATGCATATATCAAGCCCTTCGGTTATGGTATTGTCCGTGATCTGGTAGGCCACGGTATCGGCACCAGTTTACATGAGGATCCGCAGATCCCCAATTTCGCACAGCGCAGACGCGGCTTAAAACTGCAGGCAGGCATGACACTTGCCGTAGAACCGATGATCAACATCGGAAGACCGGATGTAGAGTGGCTGGATGATGACTGGACAGTGGTAACGGAAGACGGATCTCTGTCTGCTCATTATGAG
The DNA here is from genome assembly GCA_934394665.1 of uncultured Acetatifactor sp. Classification (GTDB taxonomy): domain Bacteria; phylum Bacillota; class Clostridia; order Lachnospirales; family Lachnospiraceae; genus Acetatifactor. The sequence continues at coordinate 4,610 of CAKRRS010000105.1, forward strand.
AACACGATTCTGATCACGGACGGAGAACCGGAGATATTGACTTTGTACTAAATTACGAAATTTCAGGCAGGAAAGGTAAGATTTACGGTATGACAGGAGAACTTGCAACTTCAAAAGCCGGACATGACAAGGACAGATTATATCTTGTGGTAAAAGAAGATGAGGAAAATGTATATCTGTGCGACGGAAGGCTTCGCGGAGTGACCAACCCCAAAAAGAAAAAGAAAAAGCATATCCAGATCATACATGTGTCCCTGCCGGCGGAATTGGTGCAGAGAGCTGCCCGGGCATCCGAAGAGACAGAAGACGCGATCAATGAGGAAATCCGGAAGTCTCTGGAAACATATCTTGCGAATAAAAAATAAAGATATTTTCGTGGATCATAAATGTAAGATGAAGCAACAAAAAGTAGAAAGCTATGGAGGAATTTTATGTCTAAAAGTGATGTAATCGAAATCGAAGGAACTGTTGTGGAGAAGCTTCCCAATACCATGTTCCGTGTGGAACTGGAGAACGGACACAGAGTACTGGCTACCATCAGTGGTAAGCTTCGTCAGAACTTCATCCGTATCCTTCCCGGAGATAAGGTAACACTGGAACTGTCTCCTTACGATCTGAGCAAGGGACGTATTATCTGGAGAGACAAGTAGACCATTGCCAAAGACGGTCACAGGGAGAACATCAGAATGGAAAGCGTAAGAAAAAAACACATTGACAGTGTAAAATGGATTCTGATTACGCTTATTTTACTATTATATCCGTTAACTCATATCAGCGATGGAATCGATTTGTGGGATGGCGGATATAATTATGCAAATTTTAAATTTTCCGGATTGGCACATATGGATTCTATGTGGTATTTTGCTACATGGCTTGCCAATCAGGTGGGGAGCTTTTTTACGGCATTGCCTTATGGAAGCACCTGCATTGGGATGAACGTCTATACAGGACTGGTCATTAGTGCCATGTCTCTTACGGCGTTCTTTTTCTGCGTCCGCAAACTTCATATGCCGTCTATACTGGTGTTGACCGGCCAGCTGATAGCAATCAGTCTATGCTGGGCGCCTTCGGGAATGCTTTACAGCTATCTGACGTATGCCTTTATTCTTGTCGCAACAATTTTTCTGTATCTGGGACTGATCGAGGATAAAAACAGCTATCTTGTAATAGCCGGTGTTGTTCTGGGATGGAATGTTGCTGTGAGATTCTCGAATCTGGTGCAAATGGGACTGATCCTGGCAGTATGGGGATATGGGGTCATTGACCGGAAAAAACTACGCAGAGTTTTGCAACAGACGGGATTCTGCATAGCCGGCTATGCGGGAGCCCTTGGCACATTTCTGGGAATCATGGCATGGAAATATGGATTGGGAAATTATATAGAAGGAATACTGCGCCTGTTCCAAATGACAGAGCAGGCAGATGACTATTCGCCCGGATGGATGCTGTTGGGAATGGTTTGGGCATATTATGATTGCTTGTATTTTCTGAAGCGTTTTGCACTGGCACTGATCATCGGTATTCTTTTTTGCGTTTTGCTTCCGGCATCGTGGAAAAAAACAAAAAAAGGCATTACCATTGCGATTATGGCCATTTTAAGCATCTGGCTGATCCAAAATCGCTTTTGCTCCGGGGATTATGCGTCTTATACGTCCATATATTATCCGTGCGTGACAGTATTGACGTTGACGCTGTGCCTGTCTTTTTATCAACTGATAGACCGGAAGGCATCCGGGGAAAATAAGCTTTTGGGAATACTCCTGATGCTTACGATCTTAATCACATCGCTGGGTGGCAATAATGCAATCTATTCCAGTATGAACAATCTGTTTTTGGTGTTGCCCGGTTTTTTATGGCTGGTCTGGGGATTATGTAAGGAAAATAAGTGTATCCGGGTATTTCCGGTGCAGTGCCTGCTCCTTGTGGCAATAGGTTTCCTGCTGGTACAGAGTGTCAGGTTTGACCGGAAATTCGTATATGAGGAAGCCGCCGGCGAGTGGAACCTGACATATCGGGTGGAGAAAATTCCGGTATTGAAGGGGATGAAGACGAATCCGCAGAAAGCAGAGGCACTGGAGAGTTTATATCAATATATTACGGACAACGGATTGCAGGATAAAAAATGTATATTGTACGGGGAAATTCCCGGGGTAGCATACTATATGGATCTGGAACCGGCAATGAATATATGGAGTGATTTAAGGTCTTATCATTACAAAATTATGGAACGGGACCTGAAAGCGGTATCCCCAAGACCGGTTATCATCATGACAACGGAATGTTCGCAATACGTTTCGGGAGAAGCGGAGGAAGATTTGTTCTGGGATAAGTCGATGGAAGACAAAATGAATCTGCTCTGTTCTTATATAGAAGATAATCAATTTGTGCTGACATTTCAAAATGATAAATTTGCAATTTATGAATAGAAATAGCACGAAAACTATTAACAAAAAGTTTACAAATATATGGGAAAACAGCTTGCATTTCCTGGAATGTGATGCTATAATATAAAACGGTCTTTTTTGAAAGGAGGGTTTAACATGAAAGTTAGATCATCAGTAAAACCGATTTGCGAAAAATGCAAAATCATCAAGAGAAAAGGACGCATCAGAGTAATCTGTGAGAATCCGAAGCACAAACAGAGACAGGGATAATCACCGCTTGATCGTCATTTGATCAGGTATGTGAGTTCTTGTCCGGTTATTATGTGCGGCTGAATTGAT
>CAKRRS010000106.1 GCA_934394665.1 uncultured Acetatifactor sp.
AAGCAAGGCTGCGACAGGATCCGCCTGTTACAGCGGATAGGGTTACGGACCCGAAGAGGTCTGTGCTGTGAGGTACAGACGAAGAGAAGTGGTAACACGGGATAACGCTCGTCTTCTTGAAAAACATAATGTTTTTTGAGGAGACTTTTTTAATGCCGGCAAATATTGCGGGAGCGCGGAGTAATCCGTGTGGCATTAGATAGTGTTATATGTTATAGGAGTAGAAAAGGAGAACAGACACAATGGAAAACAAGGGAAAATATTATCTTACGACTGCCATTGCCTATACGTCTGCCAAGCCCCATATCGGCAACAACTACGAAATCGTACTGGCTGACAGCATTGCGCGTTTTAAAAGAAAAGAGGGTTATGATGTCTTCTTCCAGACCGGTACCGATGAGCACGGTCAGAAGATCGAGCTGAAGGCAGAGGCAGCAGGCATTACGCCGAAGGAACACGTTGATAAGATCGCAGGTGTGATCCGTGGATTGTGCGATCTACTGAATATTTCTTATGATAAGTTCATCCGTACCACCGATGAGGATCATGAGAAGCAGGTACAGAAGATCTTCAAGCGTCTCTATGATCAGGGGGACATCTATAAGGGAGCTTACGAGGGAATGTACTGTACTCCCTGTGAATCCTTCTGGACCGAGTCCCAGCTGGTGGACGGCAAGTGCCCGGACTGCGGCGGTGTGGTAAAACCTGCCAAGGAGGAAGCTTACTTCTTCCGAATGAGCAAGTATGCGGACAGACTGATCAAACACATTAATGAGCATCCCGAGTTCATACAGCCCGTATCCCGCAAGAACGAGATGATGAACAACTTCCTGCTTCCCGGCTTACAGGATCTGTGCGTATCCCGTACTTCCTTTACCTGGGGGATTCCGGTGACTTTCGATCCCAAGCATGTCATCTACGTATGGCTGGATGCCCTGACCAACTACATCACCGGTATCGGCTATGATGCAGACGGCAACAGCACGGAGCAGTACAAGAAGCTGTGGCCCGCCGACCTGCACCTGATCGGTAAGGATATCATCCGGTTCCATACGATCTACTGGCCTATTTTCCTGATGGCACTGGGTGAGCCCCTGCCGAAGCAGGTATTCGGACATCCCTGGCTCCTCATGGGCGGCGGCAAGATGAGCAAATCCAAAGGTAACGTTGTCTATGCAGATGATCTGGTAGATTATTTCGGTGTGGATGCCGTTCGTTATTATGTATTGCACGAGATGCCTTTCGAAAACGACGGTAACCTGACATGGGAACTGGTGGCGGAGCGCACCAATTCCGATCTGGCCAATACTCTGGGCAACCTGGTGAACCGCACCATCTCCATGAGCAACAAGTACTTTGGCGGCGTGGTAGAAGATAAAAAAGTACAACTGACCGAGAACGATGCGGCCGTGGATGCGGATCTGAAGCAGACCGTGACCGGCACTTATGCAAAAGTAGTCGCTAAAATGGAAGAACTGCGCGTGGCAGATGCCCTGACCGAGATCTTCGGCATCTTCAAACGCTGCAACAAATACATCGACGAGACCGAACCATGGGTACTGGCCAAGGATGAGGCCAAGGCAGACCGCCTGGCAACCGTGCTGTACAATCTGGTAGAAGGCATCATCATCGGTGCGTCTCTTCTGGAGCCTTATATGCCCGAGACCGCAGAGAAGATCGCGAAGCAGTTAAATACCTCTCTGCGTGACTTTGATGAACTGGAGCAGTTCGGCTTATACGTAAGCGGCAACAAAGTGACCGATCAGCCCGAAATCCTCTTCGCCCGTCTGGATATGAAGGATGTTGCAAAGAAGGAAGCAGAACTGGAAGAAGCTATGGTGAAAGCGGCAGCGGCACATGAAGCCGAAGAAGCAAATGCCGAGGCAGAGAAGGCAGAACAGGAAGCGATCGACCTGGAGCCCAAGGCAGAGATCGAATATGATGATTTTGCCAAAATGCAGTTCCAGGTAGGAGAAATCATCTCCTGTGAGGCAGTGCCCAAGTCCAAAAAGCTACTGTGCAGCCAGGTAAAGATCGGCAGTCAGGTACGTCAGATCGTCTCCGGCATCAAGGCACATTACAGTCCCGAGGAAATGGTCGGCAAAAAAGTAGTGGTACTGACCAACTTAAAGCCTGCAAAACTGGCCGGTGTATTGTCTGAAGGCATGATTCTCTGCGCAGAAGATGCGGAAGGCAACCTTGCGTTGGTAACCCCGGAGAAAAAGATGCCGGCAGGTGCAGAAGTCTGCTAATGTCTTTTGTGAGAACCATTGGTTAAATTTTACGAAAAAAGCAATAAAGGACTTAATTTTTTGGGTGATATGATATATAATGTATAAAAACGACAAAACAAATGGCTGTGACACAGACATTTGTTTTGTGCGTCTTACGATTTTCCACAACCAAGGAGGCCCTATGAGAAAAGAAGAGTTTTACTTTGATTCCCGGGATGGTGAGAACCGTATCCATGCAGTACGCTATATACCCGATGACGGCAACGTAAAAGGGATTGTTCAGGTAGTACACGGTATGGCAGAGTACGTGGAACGTTATGAAAATCTGGCGGAGTATCTCACACAGAGAGGACTTCTTGTAACCGGTGAAGATCATCTTGGACATGGAAAGTCTGTGGCGGACGGCGGAACCTACGGTTATTTCTGCGAACAGGATCCGGCGACGGTAGTGGTGCGTGATGTGCATCGCCTGAAAAAGATCACCGAAGAACAGTATCCGAATGTCCCTTATATTATTCTGGGACACAGCATGGGCTCTTTTATCACAAGGAATTATCTGTGCCGTTACGGAAAGGGCATCGACGGTGCGGTAATCGTGGGAACCGGAATGCAGTCGAAGGGACTGATCCTGTGCTCCAAGGCAATGGCAGGCGTACAGAAACTGTTCTGCGGCTCGAAGCATGTGAGCCATTTTATTGACAAAGCTGCGTTTGGTGGATACAACAAGCGCATTGACAATCCCAGAACCTCCAGCGACTGGCTGAGTCAGAATACAGAGAATGTGGATCGGTATATTGCGGATGAACTGTGCGGTTTTACTTTTACCGTGAATGGATTCCAGACCTTATTTGAATTGATTTCCAGATTACAGAAGCAGGAAAATCTGGAAAAAGTACCTCAGAATCTTCCGATTCTGATGATCTCCGGAGCGGAGGATCCCGTCGGAGATTACGGAAAAGGTGTACACAAAGCCTGTGATTCTCTGAAAAAGGCCGGAGTTAAGAATATTACCGTGAAGCTGTATGAAAATGACAGACATGAGCTTTTGAATGAAGATGACCGTGAAACTGCCATGGAAGATATCTGGCAATGGATCCTGAGAGAAATTCCCGGTTTGGCTTAAGACGGAAATCTTACAGAGAGGCGGTGCGGATATGCCGGATGCTGCAGCGTGGACGTATGAGATCAGATGGGCGGGGGAAAAAGACTGGATCCCGGCCATGGATATGATCTGGAAGACTTTTATGAAATATGAGGCGGCGGATTATACAGAGGAGGGCATTCGTAATTTCTATGATTTTATTACGGATGAGCACCTCTATAAGTCATTTCTGCAAGGGAGATATCAGATGATGGTGGCACTGGACGGAACCAGGATCATCGGTGCGGCTTCCGTGCGGAATTATAATCATTTATCACTTCTTTTCGTGGATGAAGCATATCATCTAAGAGGTGTGGGACGGAATCTTATGAGAAGAATGTGTGAGTATCTGAAACAGGAAGAGGGGGAGCGGTATATGTCGTTAAAAGCGGCGCCGTATGCCGTCGGATTCTATCAGAAGCTGGGATTTCATGCGGTGCATGAAGAGGAAGCCATTTCCGGGATCCGTGTCACACCGATGGAAAAGTTTTTATAAATCTACAATGAAGTAAAGGAATTGATACAATGAAAATTTTTGATCTCGACAGCCCGTTAATGAATGTATTGAATAAAATGGCAGACCTGATGTGGCTGAATATTTTGACTTTGATCTGCTGTATCCCCATTATTACCGCAGGTGCAGCATTTACTTCCCTGCATTATGTGGCACTGAAGATCGTGCGTAATGAGGAAAGCTACATCACAAGAAGCTATTTTAAGTCTTTTAAGACCAATTTCCGTCAGGCGACGCTGATCTGGCTGCTGATTTTGCTGGTAGCAGCGATCCTGGGCGGTGATTACTATATCATTACAAAGTCCGGCATGGAATTCAGCAAAGTGCTGATCGTATTGATCATGGCGGCAGCCGTATTGGTGATTTGTGCATCCCTTTATGTATTCCCGGTACTTGCAAAATTTGACAATTCGGTTATGGGAACAATCAGAAATGCTTTTATTATGAGCATTCTGCAATTGCCCAAGACGCTGGTAATGTTTGTTATGGCATTTTTCCCACTGATTATATATCTGGTTTCTTTACGACTGATACCGATCATTTTCCTGTTTGGATTTTCACTGCCGGCTTATGCGTCTGCAATGCTGTACAATAAGTTCTTCCAGAAACTGGAAGGCCAGATCCTGTCAGAGCAGGAGCCTGCACCGGAGGTTTCTCCCGAAGAGGATGAACGGGTATTTCACGATGAGCTTGATCCGAATATCAAGATAGAAGATAAGTAGCTGGGACTCCTGTCAGGCAGAGCCCTGAAGGACTACGGTTTTACAGACAGCAGATAAGAGGTGTTCAGAAAATGCAGAAGAAAAAAATATGGGAAAATTTCCTCCAATGGATTCTGCCATGTATATTGTTAGTCATCGCACTGGCCCTGAGCATATATGACTTTAATAATGAGATGGACACAGCCATACAGACCGTTGTGGACAACCAGGTGGAACAAATTGGTTTGTATTATGCTGTGGGAGTAGAGGATAAGCTGAACGCATTGGAAAATATCACGGATGCGGTCGCATCGGTCATGACCGGCCGACCAGACAGAAGTGATGCGTTTCTGAATGAGAAGCTGGATACACTGATGAAAGCCAGTGATGCATATATGGCTGCATACTGCGCAGCCAACGGCACGGGTTATCTGAATGACAGACGGCAGATTGATATGACGGAACTGAATTACTATGACAGTATCCTCGGTGAATCCTCACATTATCTGTTTACCAGAGATGACGGGATTAACGGACAGACCGCTTTCATCTATGTATGCCCGGTTACAAATTCCGGAAATGTGACCGGATATCTGCTCAGTTATATGGAGCCGGTGGAGATGTCAGATCTCTTCGAAAATTCCGTATATGGAAATCAGGCATTTTTCTCCCTGGTGAATCGAGACGGTACGATTATGGCAAGCTATGGTGCCACAGAGCAGACCACCATTCTCAGAAACGACTTCTGGAATTCCTTAAAGAATGTAGCGGAGAGTCTCGGAAACTGGACGCTGTTTGAAAGGCAGCAGCAGAAGGGCAACAGCGGTATTTTACATGTTAAGGAAAACGGCATAGGTAAGATACTCTGCCATTTTCCCATTGCGGATACAGACTGGAATCTGGTGATGGGCATCGATGAATCCTATCTGTCCGGTATTCAGCAGTCCTTCCGCAGACCTATTGTGAATCTGGTCCTTAAGATCAGTATTTCCATCGCTGTAGCGCTTATTGTGATTACCGTGATCAATATTCTGGTGCGTATCAAAGCATCTGAACACAATAAGGTTCTGGAAGATAAGGCAGATACCGACCTGCTCACGGATCTGAATAATAAGATGGCGACGGAACGTAAGATCCGTGAATACATGGAACAATATCCCGACAAACAGGGTGTGCTGTTCGTCCTGGATGTCGATAATTTCAAGAAGATCAACGATACCATGGGGCATGCCTTCGGCGATGAAGTGCTGCGCAATCTGGCAGTGCGCCTGCAGTCCATGTTCCGTGCAACAGATATCGTAGGACGTACCGGCGGTGATGAGTTCATGGTATTTCTGAAGGATATCCGTGAGATCTCCATGATTGAGCGTGAAGGGAAAAAAATCGAGCAGTTTTTCCATCAGTTTGAGGTGGGAGAATATGTGAAGTATTCTGTGACGGCCAGTGTAGGCGCAGCAGTATTCCCCGGAGACGGCAAGACATTCGAAGAATTATACAAATCGGCGGATAATGCGCTGTATGTGTCAAAAAGACATGGTAAAAACCAGCTTACCTTCTATAAAAAGCCGGAAAAAGAGACAAAGTAGAATGCTGCTTGTGGAAAATGTCCAAGAAATGCGGACAGATTTGTTCAATCTGACAAGCATTTCGAAAAAAAGCAAAGTTTATAAGCAATTCTTACAATATGATTCAAAATCTTTGTGAAATAGTGGTATGGCACATTTTCGTAATTTTCGTTATACTGATTCCAGATTCAAACGAGACATATTGTTTCACAAAGAGAGAAAATAACATTGTAAATATGAAAGGAGTATTTTCAAATGGCAAGTTTATCTTTAAAGAATGTCTGCAAAGTATATCCTAACGGTTTTGAAGCTGTTAAGGATTTTAACCTTGAGATCGCAGATCAGGAGTTTATTATTTTCGTAGGTCCTTCCGGATGTGGTAAGTCCACCACTCTTCGTATGATCGCAGGTCTGGAAGATATCTCTTCCGGTGAACTGAAGATCGGTGACA
>CAKRRS010000107.1 GCA_934394665.1 uncultured Acetatifactor sp.
AGCACAGCAATGTGTTCAGCTGACATTTACTAATCGGTCGAGGGCTTGACCAAAGGTTTTGGATAGGAAATGGATGTTAGTTAGGATATAAGAGATAAGGGTTTCAGTGTTCGGTTTTGAAGGAATAAAGGAAGAACGATAGCTTGTTGCTATCGTTTTTTTATGCTTTCATTTCAGATAATAGTTTCTTTTTTTGAAAAATATGTTATAATTAACAAAGAGTATAGAAAAATCTGCAACAAGATTTTAAAATAAAGACATTGAAAGAATAAAAGTAACGGGAAGGGTACAGGAGTAAGTATGGATACAAAGATTTTACTTGAAAACGGAACAAATGAATTAGAGATTTTGGAATTTACCTTGGCAGGCAATTCCTATGGAATCAATGTAGCCAAGATCAAAGAAATCATTACCTATCAGCCGGTAACTCCGGTTCCCAATTCACACCCCAGTATTGAAGGTATTTTTATGCCGAGAGATACCATGATTACGGCAATTGACCTGAAGAATTGTCTGGGACGCGGTGAATCTGAGAAAAAGGGACTGTTCATCGTCACCAATTTTAATAAACTGGATATTGCGTTCCATGTAGAATCCGTGCTTGGCATTCACAGAGTCAGCTGGAGAGATATTATTAAGCCGGATATCACCATTTCCGCAGCAGATGAAAGCGTTGCCACCGGTATTATTAAGAAGAATGATAAGCTGATCATCATTCTGGATTTCGAGAAGATCGTTTCCGATATTAATCCGGAAACCGGACTGAAAATGTCTGAACTGAATGAATTGGGAGAGCGTACCAGAAGCTCTGTTCCTATTTTGATTGCTGAGGATTCACCGCTTTTAAATAAGTTGATTGTGGATTCCCTGAAGGCGGCAGGATATGTAAATCTGATTCATACCGAGAACGGTCAGCAGGCGTATGATGTGATTACCCAGTGTAAAGAAGATGGTTCCCTGGATCAGCATGTACGTTGTATCATTACAGATATCGAGATGCCGGAAATGGATGGTCACAGATTGACCAAACTGGTAAAATCCGATGATGCGACCAAGGACATTCCGATTATTATTTTCTCCTCTCTGGTAAATGATGAGATGAAGAAAAAAGGAGAAGCATTGGGAGCAGATGCCCAGCTTTCCAAACCTGAGATCGGCAATCTGGTGAGAATCGTGGATGAACTCGTAGCGGAAAGACATTTAGACAGATAACATGTTTAGAAAAGTAAGAAGGCTGGGATGGATCCCGGCCTTTTTCTGTAAGTGCGTATCATGCCATATATTATAAAATGAGTCAGTTAATTATGGTGTGTATGACGTAGTTAATATTTGCAACCGGGTGATAGAGGAAGTAAGCATGGATGACAGAACAAAAGAAATTCTTCAGAAAATAGAAGATGCGGAATATGTCCTAATAGGTCTGGGGCAGGATTTTGATATGGAATTTCTGCTGCAAAGCAGACCGGAGTATCGAAAAACGGCAGAAATGCTGCAGGAGCAAAATGCCATGTGGCTTCTGCCCTATGTGCAGGAGAGCTATCGTGAGGAAGATGCTCCGGAACTGGAAGAGGAGATCCGGCAGGGAGTGCATAATCTTGCGCGTATGTTGGAGAAAAAAAGTTATTTTGTGGTATCTTCGTCTACCAATCGTATTCTTCGGGAGGCTCCCTGGAAGAAAATGTTGTTGAAAAAAGAACGATTTGTGGCGCCGTGTGGAGACTGGGGGAAAAAGCAATGTCAGAACCGGTGCGAAGAGGGGATACAGGAGCTGACAGAGGAAGACAGGGAAAGTTTACAACAATGGTTTGCAACCGTAAAAAATGACGCTGCGTCGGTTCCTTTTTTGGGAAAATGCCCGAAATGCGGAGCTCCATTGATTTTAAATAATGTCTATGCGATCCGTTATGATGAAAAAGGGTATTTAGAAAACTGGGCAGTGTATCAGAACTGGTTACAGAATACCTTAAACCATCGGCTTCTGCTGTTGGAAATTGGGGAAGGGACCCGTTTTCCGTCCATTATACGGAATCCGTTTGAGAGAATTGCACTGTTTCAACAAAAAGCGGATCTGTATCGGATCAATGGGGAACAAAATCCCATTGCCTGGCTGCTTAGCCTGTGTTAAACTTATCATGCCGGTAACATGTGAGAAAGCGGAGGAATGACAGATGCCTTCACAGGAAGAATATTTAGATAACTTATTAAAAGGAATCGGAAACACAACGGATAAAAATATTCCGCAAATCGATATGAGCGATATGGATGATTTACTGCAGTCCGCACTGGAAGCACAACAAGAAGACGTAGGGCAGGAGCATTCCAAGCAGAGTGATGTGATTCACCCGGAGGAAACTTCGACGATGTCTGAAGATGAGATTGACAGATTATTACAGCGCAGTCAGGAACAGGCGGAAAATGCATCACAACAGGAGCCGCAGGACAGCAATGATGATCTGATCAAAATGCTGGAAGATGCGGATGACGAAGGATTGTCCGGCATTCTGGATCAGGCTGCGCCCAAAACCGATGCGGAAGAAGTAGCGGATGCCCCGGAAGATGACCGGCAACAGGGTGATGGCAAACGCGAAAAAAAGAAAATAGAAAAGAAAGAAAAGAAAGAGAAAAAGGAGAAGAAACCGGGATTTTTTGCGCACTTTCATAAAAAAGCAAAAGAGGAAACAGAGTCTGCGCAGAAGAATCCGGAGAGTATAGACGAAGTGCCAGTCGCTGATGCAGCGGAGACAACAGAGGAAATGCCCACGACCGATCGAGAGGAAACAGAAGATACCGGCATGGCAGAGGATGACCTGGATGCTTTGCTGGCGGGGGCATTTCCGGACAAACCGTCAGATACTCCGGAGACGTCAGAACCGGCGGATGTTATGGATATCCTGAAAGCAGCAGGTGCTGACATTGTAGAGGAACAGGAACCGGCGGAACAGAAAAAAGAGAAAAAAGGCTTTTTTGCCAAATTATTAGATTTGTTCACGGAAGAAGAGGATGAGGAAGAGGAAGCGGAACAAATTCAGCTTTCGGAGGAAAACAAAAAGATCCTTGACGAAATGGATAAGGATAAGAAAAAGAAAGGAAAAAAAGAAAGAAAGCAGAAGAAAGAGAAAACAAAGAAGGAAAAACAGCCGAAGGCAAAGAAACCACCCAAAGAAAAGAAAAAGAAACCTTCAGTGGAAGAAAAGAGTGCCGTGCCGGAGAAAAAGCTTTCTCCGAAAAAAGTAATTCCCATTGTAGTGGTTTGCTTTACGTTGGGAGCAGTGATTCTGCTGGTAAGTAACTTCTTAACGGAATATATGACAAGGAGAAGCGGAAGACAGGCATATTATGCCGGAGACTATCAGACCTGCTATCAGAATCTGTTTGGAAAGGATCTGAATGAGACGGAGCAGATCATGTACAGCAAATCAGAGAGCATTCTGACAATCCGTATGTGGCTGCGTGAATATGATGTCTTTGTAAACGAAGGATCAGAGCTGGAAGCGCTGGACAGTCTGTTGCAGGCAGTACACGATTATCCTTCCTTGCTGACCTATGCGACAGAATGGAATGCACAGGATGAAGTAACAGCGGCATTTCAGGATATTTTGAATATTCTGGCACAAAAATATCAGCTGAGTCAGGAAGAAGCACAAAGAATTGCCGGAATTTCTAATAATGTGGAATATACGCAGAACGTTATGCAGGTGTTACAGAATCTCGGACTGGGTTCCTGGGAGTTCCCGGAGGGAAACACGCAGGATAAGGATGCGGAGCAGACTACGGAAGCAGTGTCTGAGCCGCTGCCGGATCCTCTTCCGGAAGAAAGTGCGATACTGCAATAGGTGTTATTTGAGGCTCGTATAATATTTACATACGAATTCGTTACTAATTGCAGCGAATTGTAATGTGGCATGAAATGTAACGGAATGCACAAAAAGGTAATAAAATGAGCGCATAAAGCGCTGAAACGGATATAAGTATAGCGAAAAGGCTTAGCATGAAAGGGTTTTAGAAAATGATCGCAGTTATCGATTATGACGCGGGTAATATCAAAAGCGTAGAGAAAGCTTTGATTTATTTGGGCGAAGAGGTAAAAATCACCAGAGAAAAAGAAGAAATTTTGTCGGCTGACGGTGTGATCCTTCCGGGAGTCGGAGCGTTTGGTGATGCCATGGAAAAGCTGCACGCCTATGGACTGGTAGAGGTAATTCGTGAAGTCGTAAGCAGAAAAATCCCTTTTTTGGGAATCTGCCTTGGATTACAGCTCATGTTTGAAAGCAGTGAGGAAACGCCGGACGTGGAGGGATTGCATTTACTGGATGGAAGAATCCGCCGTATCCCTTCGGCACCAGGATTGAAAATTCCTCATATTGGCTGGAATGATCTCACTTTTCCCAATGCAGGAAGATTATTTCAGGGAATAGAGGAACATGCCTACGTGTATTTTGTACATTCTTATTACCTGGAAGCAGCAGATTCTGCAATTGTTACTGCGACAACGGAATATGGAACACTGATTCATGCGTCTGTTGAAAAAGATAATATTTTTGCCTGTCAGTTTCATCCGGAAAAAAGCTCGCGGACAGGTCTGAAAATTTTGCAGAACTTTGTGGAGATCACTAAAAATGCATCCGGAGCACAGAGAAAATAAGTAAGGATTGCCTGTACCTATGTCGGCAGGTATGGCTTGCAGGGATGAATAAAATGATTCAGTGATATTATGTGCAAACGGTGAGCACAGAAGTGAGGATAATATGCATACAAAGAGAGTAATTCCCTGTCTGGATGTGAAAGATGGCAGAGTGGTAAAAGGTGTCAATTTTGTAAATTTCAGAGATGCCGGTGATCCGTCGGAAGTAGCGGCTGCTTATGATGCAGCAGGAGCGGATGAAGTTGTATTTTTAGATATTACCGCGTCTGCGGACAGCAGAGCCACACAGCTCGACTGGGTACGCAAAGTGGCAAGTAAGGTATTTATTCCGTTCACGGTCGGTGGCGGAATCCGGACCGTAGATGATTTTAAAGCGATTCTCAGAGAAGGTGCGGATAAAATTTCTGTAAATTCCGCAGCCATTATGAATCCCAGACTGATCAGTGACGCGGCGGAGAAATTTGGCAGCCAGTGTGTGGTCGTAGCCATTGACGCAAAAAAGAGAGCAGATGGCAGCGGATGGAATATTTATAAAAACGGCGGTCGTGTCGATATGGGGATGGACGCTGTGGAGTGGGCGAGAACGGCTGAAAAAATGGGCGCGGGAGAGATTCTTCTGACCAGTATGGATGGAGACGGTACGAAAGAAGGCTATGACCTTGCACTTACCAGGGCTGTGGCGGAAAACGTAAGCATACCAGTGATTGCTTCGGGTGGCGCAGGACAGCTTTCTCATTTTTATGATGCCCTGACAGAAGGAAAAGCGGAGGCAGTTCTGGCAGCCTCGTTATTCCATTACAAAGAATTAGAGATCAGACAGGTGAAGGAATATCTGAGAGACAGAGGAATCAGTGTAAGAATATAGCGCAGAGATTTCCGGAAGAGGAAGCATTACAAAAGATCGACAGAATAATATTGTTGATAAAATGGGAGAATTCAATATGTCAATGATTACAAATGACTGGTTACCGGCATTAGGAGAAGAATTCCATAAACCATATTACAGACAGCTTTTTGAGTTTGTCAAAAATGAATATAATACGACGGTTGTGTTTCCGCCTGCAGATGATATTTTTAATGCATTTCATCTGACTCCGCTAAGTAAGGTAAAGGTAGTGATTCTCGGACAGGACCCTTATCATAATGAGGGTCAGGCGCACGGCCTTTGTTTTTCGGTAAAGCCGGATGTAGACATTCCACCGTCTTTGGTAAATATTTACCAGGAATTACATGATGATCTCGGTTGTTATATTCCCAATAACGGCTACTTGGTAAAATGGGCCAAACAGGGTGTCCTGATGCTGAACACTGTGCTTACGGTCCGGGCACATATCCCTAATTCACATCGTGGCAAAGGTTGGGAAAAATTCACGGATGCTGCGATTCGTGCATTGAACGTACAGGATCGTCCGATTGTATTTATCCTCTGGGGAAAACCGGCACAGATGAAGAAAAGTATGCTGAATAATCCGAATCACCTGATTTTAGAGGCACCACATCCCAGCCCCTTATCAGCCTACCGTGGTTTCTTCGGCAGCAGGCCGTTCAGTAAGACGAACAATTTCCTGAAGCAGCATGGGGTGGAACCAATTGATTGGCAGATTGAAAATGTATAACTTGAAAGTTAGTTAATGATCATTGGCTAACCGGACGAACAGAATGCCTTTCGGGAATTCTGTGGTTCTAAAACTTCCAAGTAATAGTCGCTGCCGTACATTAAATATATTTGAAAAATGGACGTTTTCTGATG
>CAKRRS010000108.1 GCA_934394665.1 uncultured Acetatifactor sp.
ACCACAGCGCATAATCTTTCTAATGTGGACACCACAGGCTATACCAGACAACAGGTACAGCAATCTAACAGAGCTTATGTCACATTATCCACAGACCCGAAGTCTATTTCGAATAAACAGACGGGTCTGGGTGTCACATATTCCCGCGTAAAACAGGTCAGAGATTATTTCCTGGACAAGACATACCGCAAGGAATCGGGACGCAGTATGTTCTATGAAGTATCCACGGAGGTCATGGAAGAAGTAGAGAGCCAGCTGGGTGAATTGAACGGTGAAGCTTTTCAGACGACCATGACGGATTTCTGGACAGCTATTCAGGAGCTTTCCAAAGATCCTGCAAGCTCTGTGACGCAGGGACTGATCGTACAGAGAGCGAGCGAGTTCGTACAGAGAGCCGGCGCGGTATATGACGGATTAAGCTCTTATCAGAACAATCTGAACACACAGATCAGGCAAAACGTAGATAAAATCAATAAATACGGCAATCAGCTGTTGACCTTGAATGACCAGATCCGCGCGATCGAGAGCGGCGGTATCGAGCATGCCAATGACTTAAGAGATGCGCGAAACCAGATTCTGGACGAACTGGCAGAGCTGACCAACATGAGCTTCTCGGAAGACCGTTACGGCAGCGTATCGGTACAGATCGAAGGCGTGGATTTTGTCAAGGACGGCACCTGCTATGAGATTGCCATGAAAACGGATGAAGCAACCGGCTTCTACACACCGTTCTGGCCGCAGGATGCCACCTATACGGTAAGAGATGACGGCACCAGAGTCTATAATATCGACGGCGCGGAAGTATTTGATCTCTCCATCGAGATTTCTTCCGATCTTGGAACGGATGTCGGCGGTCTGAAGGCCATGCTTTTGGCGAGAGGCGATCACAGAGCCAATTATACCGACCTGGCAGAGGGAAAATACGACAAGGTATCCCAGTCAGTCGTAATGAATATCCAGGGCGAATTCGACCAGATGATTCACAATGTGGTGACGAAGATCAATGATATCCTGGCGAAGGCGGCAGGTGTGCAGACCGGAGATCTGACACTGGCAGACGGTACGGTACGGAAGGATGCCCGGTATTGCACCGTAGATCCGAACGGCTATATGCGCATGGAGGACGGCAGCCCAATTCAGTTATTTACCAAGATCACCACGGACGGTTACGAAAAAGTGACCGCACAGGGCGGCAAGGAATACTGGGTGATGAAGGAAGAGAAGCCCAATGCGCCCGAGAGTCTGTATACGATCGGCAATCTTCAGGTGAACCCCACACTGATGCAGGAGCCTTCGAAGTTAGGCTTCAGACTGGCAGACGGTTCCGAAGATAAAGAGACCGCAGAAGCATTAAAGGCAGCATTTACAGAGGAAGCTTACACGCTGAATCCCAATGTACAGAAGAAGACTACGTTTGTAGATTATTATACGGATCTGGTATCCCAGGTGGCAAACTCCGGATATGTATTCCGCAGTATCTATGAGAATCAGGTCAACACCGTAGAGGCGACGCAGAGTGCCAGAGAGCAGGTCATCGGCGTTTCTACGGATGAGGAACTGTCCAACATGATTAAGTTCCAGAACGCATACAACGCATCCAGCCGATATATCAATGTGATCAGCGAGATGCTGGAGCATATCATATCTACGCTTGGAGTATAGGAGGCGGTAACAGATGCCCTCACAATTTTTTGGATTAAATATTGCATATACAGGATTGTTAGCCAGCAATGCGGCCATGAACACGACTTCCAACAACATTGCAAACGTGCAGACGGAAGGCTACAGCAGGCAGCAGGTGACCCAGCAGGCTTCGAATGCACTTCGTGTGTTCCAGACCTACGGCTGTGCCGGTGCCGGTGTAGAGACACTGGCGATCGAGCGTGTCCGGGACGAGTTCTACGACGGAAGATTCTGGGATAACAACGCACAGCTGGGTGAGTACGATATGAAGCAGTATTACATGCAGCAGATTGAGACTTATTTTGATGATGACGGCAAGAGTACCGGATTCAAGACCATCTTCGATCAGCTGATGGTGACAGGTATGCAGGCATTGTTAAAAGACCCGAGCAGCGCTACCGCCAAATCCCAGTTCGTAGGGTATGCAGGCGCACTGACCGAGTATTTCAACGGCATGGCAGGCAATCTGGAAAAAGTACAGAAAGATATCAACCAGGAGATCAAACTGAAGGTGGATCAGATCAATTCCATCGCCGGTGAGATCGCTACTTTGAATAAACAGATCAACACGATCGAACTGACCGGTGTCAAAGCGAACGAGCTTCGTGACCGCAGAACGCTGTTGGTGGATGAATTATCTAAAATCGTAGACGTGGAAGTCAAGGAAACACCGATCATTGATGCCAATAATGAGAATCGTGAGACCGGTGCCAACAGATATATGGTCAAGATCGCCGGCGGACAGATGTTAGTCGATAGCAGCGATTACAACGGTCTGGAATGTGTGGCGAGAACTTCTTACGAGAAGGTCAACCAGACGGATATCGACGGACTCTATGAGATCTACTGGTCGGACGGACAGAAGTTCAATCTCTACAATGCCTCCATGGGCGGCGACCTCGCGGGACTGATTCAGACCCGTGACGGCAATAACGGAGAGAATTTCACCGGTCAGGTGACCGCTACCGGCACGACCACCGTAGACGGCAAGACACATGATACCGTAACGGTCAAAGTGACCAAGGCATATTTGCAGGATCTGAATAAATGTAACCTCTCGGATCAGGGCGGTGTCATCGATCTGGGCAATCAGGAATTCTACTATGATTCCTGGGCGTACACCTGTGAGTATGATGCAAACGGAAATGCGACATATACTTATACCTTTACCTTATCCGACAGTGAGAAGAATCCCAGAGGGCTTACGAATGACCGCGTAGGGAAAAAAGCGGAGATCGGTACGAGCCTGTCTTATCAGGGGATCCCTTATTATATGAACCAGATGAATGAGTGGATCCGTACTTTTTCCCAGAAATTCAATGATATCCTGACTGCCGGATACAGCAACAGTGGGGATCCCGGTGTCAAGATGTTCACCGGCAATAAAGCGACCGGCGGAGAGCAGTTTTTGTTAAATGACGATACCAAGAGATACGACAAGCAGGAGAAGACCGCGGGCAGCACGATCACGGTAAAAGTCAATGATGACAGCTATTACCGCCTGACAGCGAAAAATTTCGACATCCTCGATGCTATGGAACAGGATCCCAGCCTGATGGCGAACCGCTATGATGTGGCAGACGGCGTGGAGCAGAACGACCTGCTGAATGATTTGAAAAATCTGGCAACAGACAAGTCCAAGATGAGCTTCCGCGGATGCAATGCTTCCGAATTTTTACAGTGTATTCTGTCGGATGTGGCATTGAATGCTTCCAGAGCCAATACCTTCTATGCGAGCTTTAAAGACATCTCGGCGACCATTGATAATCAGAGAATCTCTATCTCAGGTGTCGATGAAGATGAAGAAGCAGTAAATCTTGTAAAATACCAGAATGGTTATAATCTGGCTTCCAAGATGATTCAGACACTGACAGAGGTGTATGACAGACTGATTCTGGAGACCGGCGTCTAGTATGAAAAGAACTTCTAGCCACTCAGAGCAAAGGCTCTTTCGTGGAGAAGTTCTAGGTTTCATACCGGAAAAAGCATAAATGCTTTTTCTATAGCAGTGGCATGGATTTATGGAGAGAAAGGAGAAAACTATTCAGATTCCCGGAACGCTGAATAGTTAAGGACGAAAAATGAGAATTACGAACAAGATCATGCAGCGTAATAATCTGTCAAATATTAATACGAACAAGGTATATCAGGACAAGCTGAGTACCCAGATGTCCACACAGAAGAAGGTCAGTCGTCCTTCCGATGATCCTGTGGTATCCATCCGTGCCCTGCGTCTGCGCAGTAATGTGACGGAAGTGACGCAGTACTACAGTAAAAATATTCCGGATGCCGAGAGCTGGCTGGATGTGACAGAGGATGCCCTGAAAAATCTGACCCAGATCATGACCAACATGATCTCCCAGTGTACGAAGGGCTCCAACGGAGATCTGAAGACGGAAGATCGCCAGATCATCCTGGAACAGCTGAAGGCTCTGGGTGATGAAGTATACAGCACCGGAGATGCGGATTACGCAGGACGTTATGTGTTCACCGGCTATCGTACCGATACTTCCTTAAGCTTCGATAAGGAATACAATACCAAATACGAGATCACGGAACAGCTTGACAGCAGTGCTATCACACGGATGACCAAGATCAATACCGGAAAACTGTTGGATATCACTGCAGCCAATTACAAAAACATGAATATGACGGAGCAGGAGATCAGTTCTACAGAAGTGTATCGTATCCAGCTGTCTTATGATGACTGTATGGAAAAAGGAACCCCTTCCATCACATTCAAAGAAAAACAGGCAGACGGTAATTATAAGGATGTGACATGGCCGGATGCAACAGCAACTCCTGCAATTACGATCACAGAAAAATCTTCTACCGAAGATCCGTACAGCAATCTGGGCGATAACGAGATTGTCTATGTACGCGATACCGGTGAGATTTTATTAGGTAAGAATCAATATAAAAAATTAATGGCATGTAAGGATGACCCTACCACCTCAGGAATCAATGAAGGTGAGATCCGTGTGACCTATCAGAAGAATCACTGGGTCAAGGGAGATTTGAGACCCGAACACTATTTTGCCTGCAAGAGTACCGATGCCGACGGCAAAGAAACGGTATATAACAAGGACTATCTGGAAGGCAATACGACGGAAAAACAGTCCATCGAGTATGATGTCGGATTCAATCAGACCATCCGTGTGAATTCTACAGCGGATGAATGCTTCCAGCACGGTATCGGACGTACCGTGGACGATCTGGTACAGGCAATGCAGGATGTTCTCGACCTGGAGGCGGTTAAGACCAAGATCGAAGGACTTCAGAAAACGGCGACAGGCAACGATGCAGAGACCCTGACCAAACAGATGGAAGCTGTGAAAAAAGCATTAACATTGTCCAAAGATAAATGTCAGAAAATGTTCGAAAGCGGAATCACCACCTTCCAGGGCTATCTGGACGATGCCAATCTGTGCATCACCAATTGCGGTACCAGAAGCAGCAAGCTCGAACTGATCGACAACCGGATGAAGAATCAGAAGACCACCTTCGAGACGCTGAAGAGTGAGAACGAAGATATTGATATCACAGAGACTGCCATTAACTTAAAGAGTGCGGAAATGACTTACGAAGCCGCCCTGATGGCTACCGGTAAGGTGATGCAGACCACCTTATTGAATTTCATCTAACGTGTCTGCGGAATGGAGAATTCTATGAAGATTAATACCAAGTTTTTCGGAGAAGTTGAGATTGCGGACGACAAGATCATTACGTTTGAAAAGGGCATTATCGGATTCCCCCAGCTGAAGCACTTTACCATGCTGCACGATGAGGAAAAGGGCAGTAACGTAGGAATCCGTTACTTACAGTCCCTGGAAGAGCCGGGATTTGCCATGCCGGTGATGGATCCGCTGTTAGTCAATCCGGAATATGATCCGGAGGTAGACGATGAGCTGCTCACCGGTGTCGGGAAGCTTACCCCGGAGAATATTCTGGTCATGGTCACTGTGACCGTGCCTGCAGACCTGACCAAGATGACTGTGAATCTGCAGGGTCCCTTCGTAATCAATGTAGAAGAACGCAAGGCCTGTCAGATCATCCTCGAAGGAGACAAATATCCGGTAAAATTCCCGGTATATGATATCTTAAAGTCCGGAAAGGCGGGTGAGTAAGATGCTGGCATTGTCCCGTAAAAAAAACGAAGCAATTGTAATCAATAACGACATCGAGATCACCGTCCTGGAAGTAAAGGGTGATCAGGTAAAGATCGGCATCACCGCTCCCAAGGAAGTGCCCGTTTACCGCAAGGAGGTTTACCTCCAGATCCAGGAAGCCAACAAGGCATCTGTCGATGCGGAAGGTATGGCTGCACTGAAGAATCTGTTGGGATAGAAAATAACAAAAAATGGACGGAGTCAAAAAACAGGCATAGGAGGTGCAAAATTTTGCATCTCCTATTAATTTTTCCGGGGAACTTACCGATAGAATTCTTAGAGAAGCAAGGTCGTGCGCCCACGGAAGGCGCTCTATATCACACGGAGGTGACCATTATGACCATAGAACCGATTTCCAGTATCATGACAGTGCAGGCACAGAATACGGCCGCT
>CAKRRS010000109.1 GCA_934394665.1 uncultured Acetatifactor sp.
GGCACAAGCAGTGCCAAAATTGAGAGCTGACTCTTTGACTGCTTGCAGGCATAAGAGGCAGATCCAATTTTGATAGGACGACGCCCGTCCAGTGAGGGAATGCAGGGTGTTACCGAGCTGAGCAGCACTGCGGATGCCCCAGACCGCGATATTAAAGGACAGATATCTATGGAAGAACATAAATGTGAACACAATGATATTTCCTACCCTAAGGGATTGAAATGGACCAAACAGAGAAAATGCGTGTATCAGGTGCTGGAGGAAGCGACCGAGCCCCTCAGCGCCGTACAGATTTACAATCGTATTGAGAGGGATCACGAAGGAAGCGATTATGCCGTATCCACGATCTACCGAATCCTGGCAACATTTGAAGAACACGGTATGGTAGAGAAGACTACTTTCATGGGAGACGGTACCGTAGTATATGAACTGAACCGCGGGGAACATACCCATTATGCGGTCTGCCTGGAATGCCATAAGCGGATTCCGCTGCCCAGCTGCCCTTTTGCACATGTACATTTAGAGCAGGATACCGGAGATTTCACTGTCACCGGACACAAATTAGAGCTGTATGGCTACTGCAAAAAGTGCCAGGAAGCCCGTAAAAAATAGCAATTTCACCTATTGTACAAATAAATCGAAAAAAATATTTAAATTTTTTTCAAAAAGTACTTGCATTCTATAAAAGCATGTGGTAATATACATCTTGTCGTTGCGAGAGATACTCAATGACACATAAGAAATGCACCGCTAGCTCAGTTGGTAGAGCACCTGACTCTTAATCAGGGTGTCCAGGGTTCGAGCCCCTGGCGGTGCACTCGAGAGAACTGTTTTTGGAGACTTAGGAGCTCCGGGGACGGTTCTTTTTTTGTCTGCAAAAACGCTGCCCAGAATCTTTTAATGGATATGTATTTATGATATGCTTTAAAAGATGAGATTATGCGAGATTTTCAACAACTGAAATGGACGAGAGAGGGATACGTATGAATGATGCGATAGCAATAATGTTCGCAATCCTGATTGTAATGTTCGGGTATCTGGTATATAAGATCAAGATTGATCAGCCGAAAGCCAATACCAAGACCATCAGAACCAGAAAACAGAACAGGGGAAAGCCGATTATAAAAAACAACTGGAATATGGAACCACTACATACAAAGGATCCGGCAGATAAAGATCTACGATATGAGGACTTTGTAGAATCATCCTGGAAAGAAATAGAAAAGTAGTCTGTTCTACAATTTCATCTGCAGGTTGATACTATAGTATGATCTGGCTTACAAAATTGACTTTACAACTCCGGAAACCCGTGTTATATTGACCTTAGGCAAAGGTGATAAGTTTTAAGATCCAAGACGCAGAAAACCCCGGGGCGTGATCCCGGGGATTTTTGTTGCTAGGCTGACTGTTGCTAATCTTCTCCGTCCAGCCATTTGTATATGTAGTAGTCAACTACACTTGCTATAACGGAGACCAAAAAGGCGATAAGTAAATCCATGACGCAACTCCTTCCTGCTGGAAAGAGTCAACAGCATGCCCATTTTATCACACGGTCTTAAGCCCAGGGTTCGAACTTCCGGCGGTGTACGAACTCTCCTTCGGAGAGCGCAGAGAACTGTTTTTGGAGACTTAGGAGTTCTGGAGACGGTTCTTTTTTGGCATAAACATAGATACCCTGATTAAGAGTCAGGGGATATAAGAAGCGTAGAGGACAGGAGATTTACATGACTGCAATATTTGACACCCATGCGCATTATGATGATGACGCATTTAATGAAGACAGAGAGCGGCTGCTGGCAACGCTGCCACAGCAGGGAATCGCCCGTGTGGTGGATGTGGGAGCAAGTCTCGCATCCTGCCGTAAGGTACTGGAACTGATGGAGCGGTATGATTATATCTACGGAGCCATCGGAGTCCACCCCGGCGAGACAGCAGAACTGAACGAGGAGAGTTTCGCGTGGTTACGGGAGCAGTGCCTGCAGGATAAATGCCTGGCGGTCGGCGAGATCGGCCTGGATTACTACTGGCCGGAACCGGATCACGAGATACAGAAAAAATGGTTCCTGCGGCAGCTGGAGCTGGCAAGAGAGAT
Source organism: uncultured Acetatifactor sp. (assembly GCA_934394665.1). Taxonomy (GTDB): domain Bacteria; phylum Bacillota; class Clostridia; order Lachnospirales; family Lachnospiraceae; genus Acetatifactor. Next base: position 2,093 of record CAKRRS010000109.1, read on the forward strand.
AAGCAAGCCGGTGATCATTCATTCCAGAGATGCGGCAAAAGATACGGTAGACCTCATGACGGCAGCCCACGCGGAAGAGATCGGCGGCGTGATTCACTGCTATTCTTATGCGAAGGAAACGGCGAAGATTTTTCTGGATATGGGATTTTATTTCGGTATCGGTGGCGTGCTGACCTTTAAAAATGCGAAGAAATTAAAAGAAGCGGTAGAATATATCCCCATGGACCGTATCGTGCTGGAGACGGACTGCCCTTATCTGGCACCGGAACCGAACCGCGGCAAGCGCAACAGCTCGCTGAATATTCCTTATGTGATCACTGCCATGGCGCAGATCAAGGGGATTACAGAAGAGGAAGTCCGCAAGGCAGCCTGGGAGAATGCACTGAAATTATATCGTATGGAGCAATAAAAGTATGTCAGAACAAAAGCTATTTTCCAAAGAAGACCTGCGCAAATTAATTATCCCACTCCTATTTGAACAGGCACTGGCAATCACCGTGGGTATGGCGGATACCGTTATGATCTCCTCCGCAGGGGAGGCAGCAGTCTCCGGCGTATCCTTGATCGATATGTTCAATAACCTGATCATCAGCGTGCTGGCGGCACTGGCTACCGGCGGTGCTGTAGTGACATCCCAGTTTCTGGGAGCCGGGAAAAAGGATGACGCCTGCAAGTCCGCAAAACAGTTGATCGTATCCTCCGTGTGCATTACCATTGGAATCTCCATTCTGGTCATGGTATTTTGCAACGGCATTATATCCCTGTTTTTCGGCAAAATCGAAGCGGACGTATTCCATAATGCCGTGATCTATATGATGATCTCCGCATTGTCGTTCCCGTTTCTGGCACTGTACAATTCCTGTGCGGCGCTGTTCCGTTCCATGGGGAATTCCAAGATCACACTGAAGGTCTCTGTGGTGGAAAATATCATCAATATCGGCGGTAATGCGCTGGGTGTCTATGTCCTGGGACTCGGCGTGGCAGGTGTGGCAATCCCGTCCCTGATCTCCCGTGCGGTAGCAGGCTTTATCCTGTATCATTTGCTGAAAAATCCGGCAAATGAAGTCCATTTGTTAAAAGAAAAATTCCGGATCGACTGGCCTGTGATCCACAAGATCTTTTACATCGGGATTCCCAGCGGCATTGAGAACGGTATTTTCCAGCTGGGGCGTGTCATCGTGGTAAGCATCATTGCCGGATTCGGCACGGTACAGATCGCGGCCAACGGTGTGGCGAACAGCTTAGACAGCATGGGATGCATCGTAGGACAGGCCATGAACCTTGCGATGATCACGGTAATCGGACGGTGTGTGGGTGCCGGAGATTCCGGACAGGTGCGGTATTATACAAAAAAGTTGTTGAAGACCACGTATTTATATACGTTTATGGTGAATACGGTGATTCTGCTTTGTCTGCCATGGATCCTGAAATGTTACGGGTTAAGCCCGGAGACGACACAGCTGTCGTATATCCTGGTGATGATCCACAATGGCATGGCGATGTTTTTATGGCCGGCATCTTTCGTACTGCCTAATATGCTCCGTGCCTGCAATGATGTGCGGTTTACCATGGTGCTGTCCATTTTCTCCATGTTCGTCTTCCGAATCGGCTTCAGCTACATCATCGGTGTGAACATGGGCTACGGAGCTATCGGTGTCTGGATCGCCATGGTACTGGATTGGATTTTCCGCGTGATTTGCTTTGTGAGCAGATACTTGTCGGGACACTGGCTGAAGACCGCAGGACTCGCTGGGAAATAATATAGAAAAATAATAGATAGAAAGAATAGAATTACTCCCCGGAAGATTGTGTGCTTCCGGGGAGTTTGTTATAATGAAAGCAACGCAATAATTCAAAACCGCGCGATATTTGTAAATCGTGAATCACAAAAAGAAAGCAGCAAAGACGCGGTTTGGCGAATTTGGTGATGAATCGTTATGACAGAATGGAGAAAGAGGGGTACATAACATGCAGGTAGTATTGGAAAATGAAGTTTTAAAGGTTACAATCAACAGTTTTGGCGCAGAGCTTGCAAGCATCCGGGGGAGAGAGACAGATACGGAATATCTGTGGAATGCGGATGCAAAATATTGGAAGCGCAGTGCACCGGTGCTGTTCCCGTTTGTGGGCAGTCTGAAAAACAAGGAATATAGTTACGAGGGGAAAGCTTATCCCATGGGACAGCACGGCTTCGCCAGAGATATGGAGTTCGCGGTGGATGTACAGACCGAAACGGAAGCATGGTTTTCTCTGAAATCTAATGAAGAGACCAGAGCAAAATATCCGCTGGAATTTATTTTAAAGATTGGTTATCAGTTAGAGGGAAAGAGTCTGAAAGTCATCTGGCAGGTAGAGAATCCGGATACGAAGGAACTGTATTTTTCCATCGGAGGACATCCGGCGTTTATGTGCCCTGTGGATGAAAAGGGAAAGCAGTCGGAGTACTATTTTAAGTTTGACACGGACAAGGATCTGACTTATGGACTCATTGCAGGTGACGGACAGGGCTTGATGGGTACGGATGAGGATGTGCTTCCTGTATCACCGGACGGCTATGCACAGATCACGGAGCATTTATTCGACCGGGATGCACTGATCATAGAGAACAAACAGGCATCGGTAGTGAGCCTGTGTACTCCGGACAAAAAACCTTACCTCACCGTAAGCTTTGACGCACCGTTATTCGGTCTGTGGTCTCCCGCAGGCAAAGGTGCACCGTTTATCTGTATCGAACCCTGGTACGGCAGATGCGACCGCACAACCTTTGCCGGCAGCCTGGAACAGAGAGAATATGGGAATACGCTGAAGGCAGGAGAAGTGTTCCGTAAGGAGTATATGATTACAGTGTAGAGTGATAAATCGGAATTTGATGGGGAAAAATACTTATGGATGATTTTGATATTACTAAACCGGTAACAAACAATAAGGTGCGGGATCTTTTGGAAAAGAGAGCTCGCATTGCCGATGCCGCATCGCAAGAAATGAGCGACTGTATGAACGAGCTCCTCGATGAGATTGCTTTTCATGCCCGCTTCCTTACTGTTGCCAGCATGACCGGCGGAGGTATAAGACGGGAAGAAGACGGAAATGCGACCATACTGAAGGATACAGTTATATCATTCGAAGGCATCAATGATGTCAACGGAAATCACTTCATCGTCGCGTATACCGACTGGGAAAGCTTACGTAGGGATCCTCGCCACCCGGATGACGATGTGGAGACAGTGGTTCTTTCTTTTGATGACTACTGCGAAATGGTAAAGAACAATTGTTCGGGGATTGCAATCAATCCCTTCAGCGACAACTACGTTATGCCGAAGGAACTGATTCAGCACGTCAAAGAGATCAAGGAAATGCAGCAGAGCGGTCACTGTGAAAAAGTGGTTCAGAAGGACACAAAGGTACAGGTCGGTGAACCTGCCGAGTACCCTGTCCAGATGATTGATGCTATATCCAAGGCTGCAAAAACAGACAGAAGAGTGAACGCCATTCACCTCAAACTGATGGTTAACGGAGACGAGAAGAGTTATCTTCTAATAGTGGATTTTAACGGCGACAGAAACGAGGTGTTCGGCCTGCTGGCAAATGCAGGAAAGCCGTTCCTGCCTGAGGGCATGTATCTGGATATTGTGCCAATTAGCGATAATTCATGGAAGAAAGTAGCTGACAATAAACCCTTCTATAGGAAAAAGCTGTTCGGTTAACAGAAAGTTTGTGCATAGATTTGTTAACTGCTTTTTGGTATTATTGGCTCGACAAAATCCAGTTTGTAGAATTAAGAAAATCGGGATTCAACAGGAAAAATTCTTTTTACAGGAGCATCTTTGATGGAAATGTTTCCTGTCTGTGAAATTGCATGAAGTCAGGGTATCGAACGAGTGATATATAATCATGGCGTTTTATCCTGTAAATCGCCACCTGCCATGGCCCGGCAGAGATAAGAACATTTCCGGATTTTTATTTGATGCCGGAAGTGCGGAAGTGTTCTGCACGATACTGCATTGGTGTTTTCCCGGTCTTTTCCCGAAATACAGATGTGAAATAACTTTGACTGGGAAACGCCAGGGTAGTAGAAATTACAGAGATCGCATAATCGGAATGGCAAAG
>CAKRRS010000110.1 GCA_934394665.1 uncultured Acetatifactor sp.
ACTGTCTCCTGTCTGAGAGGAAGCTTCTTCATATCTATTGTCAGTCCAACACCTGCACCCTCTGCCATCTCCCACAGGCCGGCGAAAATGCCGCCCTCGGAAGCATCATGCATGGTACAACCGCCGGACTTCACGGCGGTAGCGGCCTCCGGCAAAATAGAATAATACCGGTCAAACGCCGCAGCTTCTTCCACCAGATACGCAGGGTATCTCGTCAAAAGTCCTTCCTGATTCCGCGCCGCCAGATCTGCGGTTCCTTCCAGGCCGATCCATTTCGTAATGATAATATCCTGTCCCGCCAGGTTCTGATTCATTGCTGTTTTCCGCTTCTCAGTTGCTACCCTGCCGGAATCGGCATCTTCTTGCGTCGCATTGTCTTTTATGATTCCGTATCCCGTTACCGTTGCAATTGGCTGACGAACCGCACTGCTTACTCTGGTCTGTCCGCCGATGATCTGGATATTCAACTCCTCGGCCGCCGCTTCCGCTTCTGCCATCAGCGCCTTGAGTTCCGGCTCTTCCACGCTCTCCGGCAGGAAGATCACCAGTTCCGCCGCCACAGGCTCCGCGCCCGCTGCCGCCAGATTATTGGCACTTTTCTGGAAAATACGGCGCATCGGCATCACGGACAGATCCTCTCTCTGAACCTCTGCCAGATCGTTCTCGCACTGAAGCTCCACGACACCTTCCTGCACGCAAGTCACCATTCGTCCCCCGGAAATAGGCTGAAAAATAGCGCAGTCTGCCCCCAGACCTGCGCTATTTGCAATTTCCGACCTTTTATTTTTCAGTTGTCTGAGAACGGAACGTTTCAAGACGTTCACGGGTACCTTGCCGCTCTTCATGTCTGCTGTCTCACCTTTAGTCGTCTACGATTTCTGTCTGTCCGGCAGCCGCTGCCGCTCTTGCGTTCAATGCCGCTGCTACATTTTTCACATGATCAATATTGGCAGTACTGATTGCTGCCATGATCTCTTCATAAGCCTGCGGATCGGATGTAGCCGTACCCACGGTAGCACTGCGGGGCACCATCTTGTAGTTGCTGCTGTTGACCTGCTCTCTGCTGACTTCCACACCGTTTTCCAGAGTAATCTTCCACAGTCTCGCCTTATAGCCGATATGAGCACTCTCTGTCACGATATAGCCGATAGGCTGACCGGCATCTGCATAAATCTGATCTGCCGGAGGATTGATCACTTCCAGCACTTCACTTTCATAACGGACCGAATGTCCGGCAGCTCTGGTCTCTTTACCGTAGATATTGAAAGTGATCTGCTTGTCATGGGTATATCCTTCTATATAAATCGGATAATCCGTATTGTTTACAAACTTGAAATCCTTGCCGGAGCTCTCCGCGATGGCTGCATCCGCAGACGGATCCACATAGCCTACGATCATGGAATGGTTATAACGCTCTGTTACTTCCAGTTCCGCAAGCAATACCGCATTATACAATGTGGTGGATACCTGGCAGATGCCTCCGCCCAGGCTGTCTACCACTTTACCGCTGACATAAGAACCGGCCATGTAATATCCGTTTGCCGCGGAGAAAGGAGATACTGTCTTATAAGTGGAAAATTCCTCTCCGGGATACAAAGTCGTGCCGTTGATCAGGCTGCATCCGTTTGCCACGTTTGCGCTTCTGGAGGATCCGGAAGTCTTATAGGATGTGGTAAAGCTTCCCAGTACATCCGTTACCTGTGCCAGTTCCTCGGCACTGCCCTGCGGCTCATCCACTACGATTTCCAGAGGAATGCTACACGCCTCATGATTCCATTCTTCTGTCAGATAGTCGTACACCGTGTCGATCGACTTCTCGACATCCAGTACATATCCTGTCTGTCCTTCAATCACCTGAAACTTGCCACCGTCTCTTTTTAAGGAGACATTGATGGCTTCCTGATCATATTTTGTGCATTTGGTCAACAGGTCATTGATCGCCTGCAGATCAAAATCCAGTTCGATCGGATATACATAATTTTCATGCTGCAGATCCATCAGAATCTTGTAGCGCTCGATTACGTTTCCATGCGTTCCCAGTTCCAGTGCTTCCTCCACCAGTTCCGGATTTTTCCAGGTCACACCTAAATTGCCTGCCGTGGTCGTCACTTCATGGTCGTTCGCTGCGATCAGTGTGATCTCCACCTCGTTCAAATTTTCGATATAACTCTCAACGGCTGCGGTTGCTTCCTGTGCCGTCATGCCGGACAGCTCCACATCTCCCGCATAAATCCCTGTTTTAATGGTATCCTCTGTCTTCGCCTGCACTGTCATGCCGAACAGCAATGTCAGCGTCAGCAACAAGATACCCTGCATTCCCTTACGATACAATTTTTTCATAATATCAGTCACGCCTTTCCGCAACCTGCAACACTTCCTATACTCCCACTACAGTTGAATTAGTAAAAAATAGATGTTATAGTAGGAACGATCATAGCGATTACCAGCAGTACAATAATGACTGCCGAAACGCGCTGTTTTACCTTTTTATTATTCATATTGAGCATGGGCGAAACCTCCGTAAAATCTTCCAAAAAAGCCTTTGTTTCTGATTTGTTTCTGAAAGGATATTATATATGAGTTTAAAGTTTTTGGCAAGTTTAATCATATTTATTGTCTTTGTGTATACCATCATCATCGTGGCGTCATCTTCCAAACGCCAGCGTGCCATCGCCGAACAAAAAGAAAAGGAATTCTGGGACCGGGAGAAAAAAGCCAACTCCGTCCGTAAAAAATCTCTGGACGGTCTGGATTATATCAAAATCCCTCTGGATAAACTTCCCATGCATGCACTCTCCGAGGATGAAAAAGCCAGAGAATATGAGGAGCTTATCACTTATCTGTCCTCGCAGCCGATTGTAAACCTCACCGGATTTACGAATACCGACTTAAAGCTGGAATACGGCACCGCCAATATCACGCCGCTCTCCCAGTACGACCAGAATTACACGACCCTGGTACGTACCCTGCAGCAATGGGCAGAGCTTCTCCTGAAAGCCGACCTGACAGCGGAAGCTGAAACGGTTCTTGCCTATGCGATTTCTATCGGCACGGATGTCAGCCATACTTACTATGCTCTGGCACAGATTTATGCAGACCGGGCGGAATATGACAAAATCGCCGGACTGATCCGGCAGGCAGAGACGCTCCGCTCCGCATTACAAAAATCTATCGTCCGTACGTTGCAAGAATCTTATCCGCAAGCCTGCTCGCCTCACTGCGGGTAAGCTTTTCCACATCGACCTCCAAGGTTATCTTATGCTGCTCCTGTAAACGATATAACCACTCTTTTTGCGGTTTCGTCGCGGGAGTATCTCTTTTTACCCGGAAAATCAGCGGCTGCGGCACAAATAAACTATTTGCCGCTATCATTGCTTTTGCCGCATCTTCTGCGGACTGTGGGGATTCTGCTGTTTCTGCACTCATGTTTACTTCATAAAACAATTCTCCCAGTTGCCGAAACAGCCTGTCCGTTGCCTTCGCATCTTCCAACGCCCTGTGGGCGTGATGCGGAATTTCATAATATTTACAAAGATATTCCAGATTCCGATGTGGCAGTTCCGGTAGATATTTTCTGGCGATCCGCAAGGTATCCACTCCGCATTTTTCAAAATTCACTTTCCTGTCCACCGCAGCCTTTTTCAAAAAAGAATAATCAAATAATATGCGATGTCCCAAAAGCGGCAAATCTCCCAGAAATCCCAAAAGCTTTGGAAACACCTCATCCAATTCCGGCGCACCTTCCAGATCCTCATCCCGGATGCCGGTGATCTCTGTGATCCGTTCTTCCAGTTTCCGGCCGGGATTCACAAATGTAGAAAATTCTTCTGTAATCTCTCCCTGTTCCACGTGAATGGCACCGATCTCTATGATACGATCTTTTTTCGGATGCAGTCCGGTGGTCTCCAGGTCTATACTGACATATGTGTCAAGCATACTTTCTTCCTCATATTTCTTCTATTCTTGCCATTTTTCGTGCTTACCGACATTATCCGGTTACCAAAGCTTCTGTCTGCTTGTGCTGTTTACAACGCACTCGGAAATAGCTGCATATCCTATGGAAAAGTTCCCTACTGGCAAATCACATGCGTTGCAGCCTCATAATTCAAAGGATTACGCAACTGGTAATCAAAAAGCACAAACCGGGGCTTCCGATCTGCTTGATCGTCTTTCTGATGATTTCTATAGTCTGACATTATTGTCATATCCCATACAGGATAGCAAAAAGGTTCCAAATGTGTCATCCGGCTTAACTGTTTCCAGTCATATTGTGTGTATGCCGGCAGATATTTTCTCTCCTGTTCTTCCGTCTGGTAGAACTGTCGGATCTCTTCTTTTGTACTTTCCGTATCATCCACGGCAAAGGCTGGTCTGCTCTTTAGATTCTCCCTCAGATACATGTCGTACGTCAGAAGCTCTCTGTAGATCTCGCTATTCTCCGGATCGAATTGTCCTGCGAACGCAAGCAATATCTGATATCTGTAAGATCTGGCCGGACTGTTGGTAAAATATCCCTGCTCCTGATAGAAATCCGCCAATGCCTCATACATGGCAAAGGCTCCCGGAAATGCTTTTTCCAGGAAAGGCAGTGTATGCGTAAACTGACCGCTGTTATAATACAGCTCCACCATCTCTTCGATCCGTTTCAGTCTCCGGAGTTCTCCGTAACTGATCCAGTTGGTATAGAGCACTTCATACGGCGGCTGCTCCAGATAACGGATTCCATATTCCTGTGCATGTTCGTGCATATCCGAACCTTTTAATACTTTTAAAAATCCCAGCTGTAACTGCTCCGGCTGCATGCCGTAGACGCGGTCAAAGGATCTGCCAAAGCTCTCATAATCTTCATAAGGCAGTCCTGCGATCAGATCCAGATGCTGATGAATATTCTGTCCCCGATGGATGGCTGCCACGATTCTCTCCAGTTTGTCCACATCCATCACGCGATGGATCGCATGAATGGTCTCCGGATTCGTGGACTGTACACCAATCTCCAGCTGCGCCAGTCCCGGACGAAAACGATTCAGCAGAGCAATCTCTTCTTCGCGTAGAATATCTGCGGAGATTTCAAAATGGAAGTTAGTGACGCCATTGTCATGTTCGTAAATATACTGCCAGATCTCCATGGCATGCTTGTGGTCACAGTTGAAGGTACGATCAATAAACTTCACCTGTTTTACCTTCTGATCCAGGAAAAACTGCAATTCTTTCTTTACAACACTGATGTCACGTAATCTTACTTTTTTATCTATGGACGACAGACAGTAGCTGCACCGGTATGGACAGCCTCTGCTGGTCTCGTAGTAGATAATACGGTTCGTAAAAGGCTCCATGTCCTCATAAAGAAAAGGAAGTGTTGTCAGATTCGTGAGTGCTCTGGGCTGCGTGTAACCGGAAGCAAGGCAGAGACCCGGAATCTGCCCGAAGCGTTCTGCGATCTGTTTCCCCTTTTGCTGCTGTATTTGCCGTTGCATTTGCAATCCGCTCTCTTGACCGTCTTCATGATCCGCCTGCTCTGTCGATTTCCGTCTCTTTTGCGAGCCGTCCGGATTCACCTCATCCTCTGTCTCCTGCAGATATTGCCCCAACAGCTCACGGAAAGTGGCTTCTCCTTCCCCCACCATGATCCCGGTGACCTGCGGAAATTTTTTTAATAATCCCGGTCCGTCATAAGTAACTTCCGGTCCTCCCAACCAGATCTCCGTCTCCGACAGAATCTTCGGCAGCTCTGCCAGAATCTCCTGCACCATCTTCCAGTTCCAGATATAACAGGAAAAGCCAATCACATCCGGCTGACGCTTCCAGATCCCCTCCAGTATCGTCTCGAGAGATTCGTTGATCGTAAACTCTGCCAATTCCACATAGGGCTGCAATTCTTCACCCGCGCATGCCCGCAGGCTGTAGATGGCAGGATTGGAATGTATGAATTTTGCGTTGATTGCTATTAATAAAAATTTCATGGGCTTATTATACGCCTCTGCATATCATTGGTGCAAGTATAGAAAAACAGGGGATCAGCAAGCCTTTCCCTGCCAAATCCCCTGTTCTTCTTACTATAACGACTGCACAAATCTGTCGAATGCTTTTTGGCCTTCCTCGGTTCTCTTATATACACCGGCATCTTCCAATACCTGCATGAATACCAGACCGATCTCCTTCTCTACGATACCGTCGATGTTCTCTGCAGT
>CAKRRS010000111.1 GCA_934394665.1 uncultured Acetatifactor sp.
GCGATCTTGGAGATGTGTACCATGCCTTCCTTACCGGGTGCGAACTCGATGAATGCACCGAATTCCTTGATGCTTACAACTTTGCCCTTGAAGATCTGACCTTCTTCGAAGTCCGTGGTGATGATCTTCACCATATCCAGAGCCTTGTCCATCATTTCCTTATCGGTACCGCAGATAGATACCTTACCGTCATCGGTAATATCGATTTTCACGCCGGTACGTGCAATGATCTCGTTGATGGTCTTACCACGCTGACCTACGACATCACCGATTCTGTCGGGATCGATCTGGATGGAGATGATCTTGGGAGCATATTTGCCAACCTCTGCTCTGGGAGCGGAGATTGCAGGCTTCATGCAGGTATCCATGATGAACAGTCTTGCATCACGGCATCTTGCAATAGCACCTTCTACGATCGGTCTGGTCAGACCATGAATCTTAATATCCATCTGGATGGCGGTAATACCTTCGGTAGTACCGGTTACCTTAAAGTCCATATCTCCGAAGAAGTCTTCCAGTCCCTGGATATCGGTCAGCAGAACGAAATCATCGTCGGTCTCACCGGTTACCAGACCACAGGAAATACCTGCTACCATCTTCTTGATGGGTACGCCTGCTGCCATCAGGGACATGCAGGATGCACAGGTAGAAGCCATGGAAGTAGATCCGTTGGATTCAAAAGTCTCGGATACAGTACGAATTGCATAAGGGAATTCGTCCTCACTGGGCAGTACGGGAATCAGGGCTCTCTCAGCCAGAGCGCCGTGACCGATCTCACGTCTTCCGGGTCCGCGGGAAGGCTTGGTCTCACCTACGGAATAGGAAGGGAAGTTATAATGATGCATATATCTCTTGCTTACTTCGTTCTCATCCAGGCCGTCGATCTTCTGCTGCTCGGACAGAGGTGCCAGCGTACATACGTTGCAGATCTGGGTCTGTCCACGGGTGAACATAGCGGAACCATGTACACGGGGGATGATATCCACCTCTGCTGCCAGAGGACGGATCTGGGTAATCGCACGACCGTCGGGACGCTTGTGATCCTTTAAGATCATCTTACGAACGGTCTTCTTCTCATACTGATATACTGCCTCACCCAGGATAGCCAGCCACTCTTCGTTCTCAGCGAAAGCCTCAGTCAGCTTGTCGGTGATTACACGGATATTCTCCTCACGGGTCTGCTTGTCATCAGTGAATACAGCTTCTTCCATCTCAGCAGGAGATACGATCTCCTTCATAGCCTCGAACATTTCAGCAGGCACTGCACAGCTGGTGTACTCGTGCTTCTTCTTGCCTGCTTCTGCTACGATCTTATCAATGAAAGCAATGATGGTCTGGTTCACTTCGTGAGCCTTGTAGATAGCTTCGATCATGGTAGCCTCGGGAATCTCGTTGGCACCTGCCTCGATCATGATGACTTTCTCTCTGGTAGAAGCAACGGTCAGATTCAGGTCACCCTTCTTCCACTGCTCCTGGCTGGGGTTGATGATGAACTCACCGTCGATCATGCCTACCTGGGTCATAGCGCAAGGGCCGTCGAAAGGAATATCGGAAATGCAGGTAGCGATAGCAGCACCGATCATGGCTACCAGCTCGGGACGACACTCGGGATCTACGCTCATTACCATGTTGTTCAGGGTTACATCATTACGGTAATCCTTGGGGAACAGGGGACGCATAGGTCTGTCGATGACACGGCTGGTCAGAATTGCGTTCTCGCTTGCCTTGCCTTCTCTCTTGTTGAAACCGCCGGGGATTTTACCCACTGCGTACATTTTCTCTTCATACTCTACACTCAGAGGGAAGAAATCGATACCGTCTCTGGGCTTCTCGGAAGCGGTTGCGGTACAGAGAACAGTGGTATCACCATAGTGCATGAATGCACATCCGTTTGCCTGCTTACCTACACGGTTCACATCTACAACCAGAGGTCTGCCTGCAAGATCCATCTTGTAACTTTGATACATAAATTCCTCCTATCCATCGTATGTGATTTTATCTTTTGCGCCTCCGGCCGGAAGCCCTGATCACGTTACGATATAAATTATTATTTCTACGGTGTGGAGGATTACCGAAACTACTGAAAAATTCATGTTGTGCCCACTGCCTGCAACATAACCTTTTCAGCGGTCTCGGGGCTCACTTCCATACCGGAGTAACCAAAATACATGCGGTGCAGATTTCATTTTACGCTGCCCACGGAAACAGAGAAAGCGGAGCGCCGATGTAATCGGCAGACCCCGCTCACCAGTCAGCATTATTTTCTTAAGCCAAGCTTCTCGATTAATGCACGATATCTCTCGATATCCTTCTTCTTCAGGTAATCCAGAAGACCACGTCTCTGACCTACCATCTTCAGCATACCACGACGAGAATGATGATCCTTAGGGTTCTCCTTCAGATGCTCGGTAAGCTCCTGAATTCTTGCGGTCAGGACTGCTACCTGTACCTCAGGGGAACCGGTGTCACCGGGGGTTCTTGCGTACTCGTTCATGATGGCTGTTTTCTTTTCCTTAGAAATCATTTCTTTTTCCTCCTTATTTTTAAACGCCTGATACTAAGACTAAGGCCGGAGTGTCCGAAATCTGAGCATCGGCTAACCATACTGTTTAACTATAACACAATTTATATTGATTGTAAATAGCTATTTTCTTGTCGCTCTCTTCTGCACTTTTTCTTCATACATGCGGCTGTCGGCCATTTTCACATAATCGGCAAAGGTCTGGCCGGAATGAGGTTCTGTCACGACCGTTCCGATACTCATGGACAACGGGAACGGCAGCTTCTGTGCTTTTCCCTCCGCCTCCAGTGTTCTGCGGATCCGATGAACCAGATCTCTCGATGCTTCATCGGACTGATATGTCTGTACCACAACGAATTCATCGCCGCCGGTTCTGGCAGGCACCGCATCACGGCTGCTGCACTGCATCAATGCTCTGGCTGCTGCACAGATGGCCATATCACCATATTCATGGCCGAACGTATCATTGATATACTTCAGCCTGTCCAGATCGACAAACAGGATCAACAGCCTGCGACCATTCAGTCTCGAGATTCGGAACGCTTCCTCTCCCAACTGTTGGTATCCCATCCGATTGTACATACCGGTCAGGGTGTCCATGATATACAGCGAGGATAATTTTTTATTCATATATGCGAGCATTTCTTTTTTATGAAGATTCTCCATGGAACGGGTCAATGCGTTCATGATCTGGAACAGATACTGCTTCTCCATAAGATAGACCGCATTACGGATGACCACATAACCCACCGTACGCTCTCCGAAATGCAACGGTAGGAACAGAAAATCCTGTCCCGGCTTCGGATAGTCAAATATGGGGAAGATTCCGTCCACTTCCTGTCTGTCCAGATCCAGTCTCCTGTCTCTCTCATAGGCAAAGGTCATCTGCATCTTCCTCGGATAACCGTGTACATAAAAGCCTTCGTCCGAAGGTGCTGCATCCAGGTGAATGCTTTTTTCCGCCTCTTTTTTATAAGCATTCAGATGGTCATCCAGTACAAGATACATAGCATCGCATTTCAGGGAAGGAATGCATTGCGGAATACAATACATCATCTCCTCCACCGTATTGCACTGCATCATTTCCGCTTCCATGGAGAGTACTTCCTCATCGAATTCTTCACTCTCCACACTGTACATGATCAGATCCTTCAGATGCGCTCTCGCATCCCGGCTGCTGCCCTTTCCACAACCGCAACTCTCCTGCCACAGCATTTCCGTTCCGGTGAAATTGTATTTGGGTACATTCTCCCCTGCCCAGAGCCGCAGGAGTACATCCATCCCCCGGTAAGCAGCATCTTCACGGATATGTCCCACAGTTGTAATGCTGGGTGTGTAGAAACCAGCCTTATCAAAATTATCAAATCCGGTGATACGGAAATCGTCCGGTGCATGAAATCCCATCTGTGCTGCGGCTTCACATACCGCAACCGCCACATTATCATTAATGCAGATCACCGCATCCGGAAGCTCCTTATGCTGATTCCAAAGGTGTCTGTAGCCCTCCAGTCCGCTCTTATAATCAAAGGAGCCGTACCAGATATCATTCTTGCCGATCTTTATTTTATGTTCTCTGGCATAATCCAGCATTCCCTGCAGGCGGCAGCTGCTTTCATAATTATTCTGTGCTCCCACTAACAGCCAGAACTTTTTGCAGTCATGCACCTCATGAAGATGTGCGATGACCTGCTTCATGGCCAAATAATTATCGATCCCCACATAATAAAAATCTTCCAGTTCATTGGCAATGGATACCACCGGACGTCCCGATTGCTTTGCATTGCTGATTACTTCCGCAAGCACCGCAGGAGAACTGATATTATTTAATTCCAGAATAATTCCGTCAAAATCGGACAGGTCCGGCAGATTGTAAATATTGTACTCTGCCTTGTTGTATCCGGCATCCCTGCTCCAGTTGCCGGTACTGTTAAAGATGTAGAGGTTTACGTCCTCATTGGTCTCTTTTATACGCTGTAAAATACCGGCCGGCCAGGCATAGGTAAACAGGCGCCTCCATCCGTCCGTGATCAAAGCTACTTTTCGCATATTTTTCACCCGATTTTCGTCTCTGTTCGAATTCTCTTTGTACTCCGTGTAGGATACCTCTTGTATACAAAAATAGTACCATATTTCCCCTGTAAACGCAATTGCAAAATAGGGGGTACGATCGGCTCCGGCCGGCATTTATCCATTACTTTTCGTAAACTAAAAAACGTTGCAGAACGCAATCTCTCTGCCGGTCATAGTCGGACAGGGCATATTGTCACAACAACGTTTTTGATTTCTATCATTATATTTTCATTCTAATCCCGGATAACCCGGACACATTTTACAGGGGTACGGTACTTGTAACTGCTGATCTTAATACCGGTCTTTGGGCTGCTGGCATGGATTACCTGACCACCGCCGATATAGATTGCCACATGGTTAATACGTCCCTTGCCGGTACCATAAAATACCAAATCTCCGGGTTTCAATTCGGAAGTGCTGATCTTGGTGCCTTCATTTGCCTGTGCTCTGGAAGAGTGGCTCAAAGTGATCCCGTACTTTTTAAATACCGCAAGTACGAAGCCGGAACAATCGGCGCCCTTCGTCAGACTGGTACCGCCCCACACATACGGATTTCCGACAAACTGCTTCGCATACTCTACCAGATCAACACGTACATCGGACACACCCTGACCATACAAAAGTTCTGTCATTGTGATCGCTGTATCGAGCTTTTCTTCCACCGTGACATAATCCTGGGAGACAAAAGCATCTTCTCCGTCAATCGATATCTTCACCCAGCCATCCGCGCCGGTCTCTACATATTCCATCTCTTCCCCCTGTCCCACCTGGGTTACGATCTCACTGGTAGTATTGGGTTCCTGACGCACATTCAATCCGTCCGTATTGGCAATTGCTACGGTGTGCACCAGTTCTGTTGCTTTTATCTTCGCTTCCGGTCCCGTCAGCAGGAATTCTTTGCTGACATATCCTTCTACTTCACCGGACTTGATATGGGTCCAGCCGTCAGCAGTCTCGATAACTTCACAAGCCGCATCCTTGGGAAGTTTTCCCACAAGTTTGCCGTCTGTGGACGGTATTACCCTCACATTCAAGTTGCCGGAATCCACATTGGCCACGCCGATATTGGTATATCCCCAGGAAGCTCCCTGCGCGTCCTGCGCGATCTTAATATATTCCTCCAAAGAATGTTCCATCTCCAATACCGATGCTACACCACCGGATGCCATCAGCACGTTGCTTTCCGCTGCAGATACCGGAGTCGGCATCACCAGCATACTGATTGCCAGACCTGCTGCGATCATCTTTATCTGTTTACTTCTTTTTCTATTTATATTTGTTATATTTGTCATAATTTCTACGTTAAATTCCCTTTACAAAACTGTTACAAAATTGTTACGTTTCGAAATTGATTATACCCACATATAGAATCTCTGTCAACAGATTACAGAATTTTCCAGTTAGGATCTGGTTTGTTAACTTGAAAGTTAGTTAATGATCATTGGCTAACCGGACGAACTCCCGGAACGGACAGAATGCCTTCTGGTAGCTGTAACGTCTCCGAGTGTGAATTCCCTAAAGAAGTGGATATCATATATGGTAGAGGGACGGGTCGCCTACACGCGCCATCCATGTGTGCAAAAGGTCTTGC
>CAKRRS010000112.1 GCA_934394665.1 uncultured Acetatifactor sp.
CTATTTGCATCTTGTCACTTCCTTACTTACATACAATTATATTTATTATATCGGAAAAAGTCTTTTAATAGCTAGCCACCATGTTGTGAACCGACCTTTTTTTGTTGTGAAATAGCATATCACATATATCGCTTTATCTACTTCCTGTTAATTTGTTTTATCCGATACACGCTCCTGGGAGTGACTGTATCTATCAAAAAAAGAAGTCAGCAGTTTATTCACGCACTACTGACTTCCTAACAGTCTGTTATACAGAACCAGATCAACATAAAAATTTTTGTCATTAAATGTAAATCTCTTTTGGCGCTGTTCAAAGAGAAATCCTTTCCCCAACTCCAAAAGAAACTTCTGCATTTTCCCAATTACTGCCGATTCCAGATCACTTTCATGATATGCTGCTTTATCCTCCAGCCCTGCAAATTCCAGTACATACGGAGTATGTAAAACTGGAGTGAAATTGTCTTTTCAAGGTGCTTACATTCCAGTAAGAGCGTATTGCTTCCTTCTCATAAAAGTCTCTTTCGTCCTTATCCTCTATACGCATAAGTATCTGATAATGTGTCCAGCTCAGCTTAAATGGTATTTTTTTGTATGCCGTTTCTAATTGTCCAATTCCCGATTGGATAATTTCATCTTCTCTATCTTTGTAAGCCATGTAAAATTGACACATTCCAGCAACATTGCTTCTTGAAAAACCTCTGCCATATTCTTCTGTCAGATATGATGACAAAGAATCCAAGACTTTTGCTCCATATTTTGCTCTTTCTGCACCCTGCTGTTCCTGCTCGATAATATATCTTCCAAACAGAAAACTGGTAAGAACTGTAATTGCATTTGCCATTTGTCCCATATTACTTCTGGCACTGTCAATCAGCTTTTTTGATTTATCAAATAAATTTTGAAATTCGTTACGCTTACCGCGGCAATAAAAATCGGCATCCAGTCCGAAATGATTCACTGTCGGATATTTGAGATTTGTATTTTAAACGCCAATATCGGTGAAAAAACACAAAAAATTCCGTACAAAAATTCCTGATTTCGGAACTTTTTTGTACGGAATCCATTGTTTTTATACTATTTACACCAAACTGACTTTTCAGTTACTTCTTCTGCCGGACCAGCAGGGTGACTGCCTCCAACGAATCGGTGAACGGAAACATATCCACGCCCACGCCCTTCGCCACGCGGTAACCCTTCTTCTTAAAATACTTCAGATCCCTGACCAGTGTCTCTGGATTGCAGGAGACGTAGACGATTCGCTCGGGACCAATCCGGACTACGGAGCTCATGAATTCTTCGGTGCTGCCGCTTCTGGGAGGATCCATCAGGACGACATCTACTTTCGCACCCTGTCCGGCCATCTCCACCAGGAATTTCCCGGCATCGTTCTGGTAGAACTGGATGTTGCGGATCTGGTTCGCCTTGGCATTGTTACGGGCATCCCGGACAGCATCGGCATTTAACTCCACACCAATGACCTTGCCGGCCTTGTCGCTGGCGATCATGCCGATCGTTCCGGTTCCGCAGTAGGCATCCACCACAGTCTCTTTGCCGGTGAGTCCGGCATACTCCAAAGCTTTCCCATAGAGTATCTCGGTCTGTACCGGATTCACCTGATAGAAGGATTGGGGAGAAATGCGGAACCTCTTTCCGCACAGTTCATCCTCAATGTATCCCTTGCCGTAGATCACATGCTCCTTGTCGCCAAGTACCATGCTGGTATTTCGATTGTTGACATTGATGACCACAGTGGTGATCTCCGGGTGCAGTTTCAACAGTGCCTTCACAAAATTATTCTTGGAGGGCAGGATCGGGGAAGCCAGCACCAGTACCACCATGATCTGTCCGGTAACATGGCCGGTCCGGATCAGCACATGGCGCAGCAGCCCATACCCGGTGTCCTCATTGTAAGGGCGGATATGAAAAGATTTCAGCAGCCCTCTTATAGAGACAATGATCTCATCCGCTTTGGCATTCTCAATCAGGCAGCTGTCCACGGGAACGATCCGGTGGCTCTTCTGTTCATAAATGCCGGAGATGGCATCGTGATACCGGTTCTCGCCGAATACCGCATGTACCTTGTTCCGGTAATGCTCCGGATGCTCCATGGGAATGACACCCTCTATTTT
This sequence comes from uncultured Acetatifactor sp., assembly GCA_934394665.1. GTDB lineage: Bacteria > Bacillota > Clostridia > Lachnospirales > Lachnospiraceae > Acetatifactor. The sequence goes on from CAKRRS010000112.1 coordinate 2,130, forward strand.
GCAAAAGGGAGCCAGCAGCTCCCCTAATTGCTTTTCTTTATTTTTTAATTGCTCTGCATAGGGCTTGTTGATCCAGCTGCAGCCACCGCACTTGTCGGCTACCGGACAGATGCCGCTCTTATTTTTCACGTTCGTCTTTTCCCGTCCCTGTCCTACGGTTGTCCGTTTTTCCTTGCCTGTCATCATTTTAGGGGTTCCCGCCGCATTGATTTTTCCCGTCACTTTGGTCTTCCCCGTCCCCTTCACAGTCCCGGACGTTCTTCTGTCATTTCTGTTATTGTTCTTCATACTTCCGCCTGGCTTCATTTAGTCATCCAGTCTCCTCATCTCGGTGTAGGCTAATAATAACGGTCCCACACCCTTGGCATCGTCTTCCACGATGGGCTCGGACATGTAGTACTCGAAGCTGCCGTCACGGCGGCGGTTATCCTCCGGTCCCAGTCCTGCTACGAGGCAGATACCGCCGAGGCTTAAATGTCCGTCCTTCTCCTTCAGATAGCGGTCACAGATACCCTGGAATGCCTTTAATCCATAGGCTCTGTAAGACTCCGGTAAAAATCCGAGTCTCACTCCCTTCAGCAGAGAGTAAGCCATGATCGCACTTCCGCTGGTCTCTAAGTAGTTCGGCTCCCTGCCGCCCAGTGCGGGAAGCTGGTACCACATACCGCTCTCATCCTGGAATTTTAACATAGAATCGATCAGATCCACGAATACCTTCTTCAGATTGTCATACTCTGCCTTGTACTCTTCTCCCGGCTCACATTTGCTCAGGGTATCCAAAAGTGCCATGGAATACCAGCCCAGTGCTCTCAGCCAGAAATTCTGTGACAGGCCGGTCTCCTTGTTACACCAGAAAGCTTTCTTCGAAGCGTCATAACCGTGATAGTATAATCCGGTCTCGGGGTCTCTCATGTATTTTACGACATTGGCAAACTGATGGAAAATATCATTGTAGTGCTTCTTGTCATCGAATTTCGTCTCATACTCCATATAGAACGGCTGTCCCATATACATGCCGTCCAGCCATACCTGATTGGGGTAAATCTTCTTGTGCCAGAAGTTGCCCTCCTCGGTACGGGGCTGCGTCTCCACCTGACTGTAGATCAGGTCGATCGCCTTGCGGTATTTTTCCTTACCGTTTAAGGCATATAATGCGAACAGGGTCTTACCTGCATTGACATTGTCAATATTATATTCTTCCACGGAATACTTCGTAATCGTACCGTCCTCCTGTACTCTGTGGTCGATAAATGCATCTGCGAATTCGTAATACTTCTTCTCTCCGGTAGCGCTGTAAATCTCTAAAAGCGCCAGAATCATGCAGCCGTCAATGTAATTCCAGCCGGCAGCCTTCCCCTCTCTCGCCTTCTCAATGTTCCATGCGGGAACATCCAGAGTGCTCTTCTCGATCAGTTCATCAATGTATTTTTCAAAAATGGGCAGTTGCATGTAAAAGTTCCTCCGTTTTTTATTCTGCAGCATATAGATTTATATTACACAGTATTCCCCACCTAGTCAATGGGGCTTCTGCCACACTATCCTTTGATTATATTTTGTAACTATTCAGAGCCATGCAATACTGCGTTCTGCGAATGCTTGCATTCAGGCAGATAAGCAGTTTTATATGGCGAAGTAACCACATGAGCAAAAAGAAAGCTACGAAGTAGCGATTTTGCGAATGGGGTTCTGAATAGTTACTATATCTTTATATGGCTATTTTGGGATAAGCATTTTTGTATTGTTTCCACAATTTTTTTCCTGTCCAGCGGTTTGGCAAGATGTGCATTCATTCCCGCAAGCCGGCTGCTGATCATATCATCAGAAAAGGCATTCGCCGACATTGCTATGACAGGGATGGTTTCCGCATCTGTTCGGTTCAGTGTCCGGATTTTACGGGTCGCATCTAATCCGTTTAACACCGGCATCATGATATCCATCAAAATAGCACTATAATATCCCGGCTCTGATTTTTCAAACAACTCTACCGCTTCCTGTCCATTTACCGCACCTTCCACTGTCATCCCCTGATCTTCCAGAATAAATCTTGCGATTTCCATATTCAGATCATTATCTTCTACCAAAAGTACCCGGAGTCCCTGCAGGGAGATTGTTTTGTAATCCCGGACTACATTGATATCCTCAGGAATACCTATCTTAAATGGTATCCGGACCGTTGCGGTAGTACCAACGCCTTTTTCGCTCTCCAGACAGATGGTTCCGTGCAGCCGGTCTGTCAGCTGTTTTGCGATCGCAAGTCCGAGACCGGTTCCTTCGTATCTGGTACGGCTGCTTTCATTTTCCTGGGCAAACAGTTCAAATGCATGTTCGGTAAACTCTTTGCTCATTCCGATTCCATGATCTTTACAGACAAATTCACAGATCACGTTCTTATCATCCAACTGCTCTTCGTTGTAGTTGACAAAGATGGTACTTCCAATGTGCGAAAATTTGATCGCATTGTCGGCAAGAATGGATAAGATTCTCGCTGTATAAAGAGGGTTACCTACCAGATACGGATGAGTATACGAACTTTTTTCCCACTCAACGATATACTCTATCTGCTTTTCTTCTGCTTTGATCTGGGCTGCTTCGTTTGCTGTTCTTAACATATCTGCGATATCAAACGTCACATCCTGTTCGACGCTCTCACCGGATTGCAGCTTATTCATATCCAGGATGTCATTCACCATAGATAACAGGTATTTTGACATTTCTCTGATCTTTTTTCTGCATTTTTCCTGCATCTGCAGATCATCCGGAAATTCTTCCGCCATATCGAGCAGACCCAGGATCCCATTCATCGGAGTGCGGATATCATGGCTCATATTCGACAGAAAACGGGTCTTCATAGCCGTTTCATGCTTTGCTTCTGCCGCCCTTAAGGCAAGCTGCTGTTCCTTTTTCTTTTCATCATTGATCGTTCTGACGGCACACAGGACATGGGTTACGTGTCCTTGCTCATCTCTTTTTTTCACGATCAGGCGGGTTCTTCGCCACTCTCCATTCAGGGTACGATACTCCATGGAGACAGTTTCTTTGTCCTGTAAGCGTTCTGCCATTGTTGAAACATCACAAAATGCCAGAAATCCCTCCAGATATTCTTCCGCGATCATCTGTTCACAATTACGACGCAGATCTTTGCTCAGACACCCTTTATGCTTTACTGTGCCCGGAAAGTTTTCTTCTCCGGATACCACCTCATAAGTGTCCGCTTTCAGATCAAATCTGGAAATATAATGATAGCTTTTACCGATTGCTGAAATAATCTCGTTTTTCAGCATTGCCTCTTCCAGAGCCTTTTTCAGTCTGTCCTGAATCTGTTTCTCTTTTAACAGTACTTCATCAATATGGCGGACTCCCACAAGTATGATAAAGTCTGATTCCTCTGCTTCACGCTCCAGTTTCACTGCCTGTACTTCAAAATACTGTCGATCTCTCGCATTGGGAATGCTCCGGTAATGAAATACGAATCTGTCCATGCTGCAAAGCTGTTCTTTCAAATATTGATACGAAAAACATTTTTGGAATTCCGGTCTTTCGTCTTCCGGCACATACTCCTTAGCATACTGGGCCACATAGTCATGAAACAGTTCATACGGCTTCTGTTTTTCATGCAACATTTTAAGTGCATTTGTATTTTGTGCCAGTTTTAGTGTCTCATACCTTCCGGAATTAAGGTCCACAACATACATTGCCGTAAAATCTATGCTGAGCTTATCCATGATATATTGACTGTATTGTAACTCTCTCAGAGTATTGTCCAATTGTTCACCATCTTTCTCTATTTCATTCCTACCAGATGATTTCGTAAGGTACCGATCAATTCCTCTATATCAATCGGTTTGGATAAGAAGCCATCCATACCATATTCCCGTGCCCTTTTCCTGTCTTCCGCAAAGGCATTTGCTGTCATGGCAATGATCGGGATCCCTGCCTTCTTTTTATCATCGAAACGTCTGATACACCCGGTTGCCTGATAGCCATCCATGTTTGGCATCTGGATATCCATAAGTATCAGATCATAAGTTCCCGGTGCCATCTGCTCTACCT
>CAKRRS010000113.1 GCA_934394665.1 uncultured Acetatifactor sp.
TTCATCATAATCGAAAAAGACAAATATTTCTACCTATTTTTGTTTTTCAGACCTGTCATTATGTTAAAAGCTACAAGTCATGCAAAAGCGGAAACAAAAACACGTCCCGGGAGCTTGCTCACAGGGACGTGTTTTTGTTTTTGCTTTTATACGGCGACAGCCGTACATGAAGCAGGTGCTTTAGCGCCTGCGAATGTGCATGGCGCAGTTCTTTGGCGTATTTTATTCCGCACTCTGCTTCCGATACTGTACCGGCGTCATATCATAAGCCTTTTTGAACAGGCGGTTAAAATGCTCTACATTTTCGTAACCCACATTGGCTGCAATGGTCTCTACCGTCTGGTTGGTCTCCTTTAAGAGCATTCTTGCCTTCTTCATACGTTCTTCCCTTACAACTTCCTGGAAGGTCATACCGGCCTTCTCCTTAATATACTTGGACAGGTAAGGCTTGGAGAGATGGAACGTATCTACCAGCGTATCCAGCGTAACATCTACGTAGTGCTTCTGGATAAAGCTGATAATTTCAACGATTCTCTCTTCTCTGCCGGAAGTGATATGCTGCTCTGCTGCCAGCTTGTTCACTGCGGATACCAGCGCGGCAATGGAACTCTTGATAATATCTTCATCCACGCCGACACCCCAGTAGAACTTACCGTCGTGGACGATGCCTACATAGGTTGCTGCCTTGGAGTTGGAACCTCTGGAAATTGCATGCTCTTCGTACACAGACAATTCATAAGTGATACCGAAGTATGTCTTGATGGCATTGCTGACTGCATCCAGACGACCATTACCCATAGTGGTGATCGTTCTGGCAGCTCCGCCCTGCTCGATCGTCACTTCAGCCTGAATACCGTTCTCCTGCTTAAAGTGGCATTCCGGAACATTGAAGATGCTGCGAGGGTAAATATAATTTTCCTCGAAGATCGCGTAGATCTCCTTGGGAAGTAATTCCTGATGACGTCTGTCGGAGATACCTTTAACCAGATATCCGACCTCTTCCTTCATGGCTGCCGGCAATGAGAAGCCAAACTGCTGCTTCAATACGAATGCGACACCGCCCTTACCGGATACACTGTTGATACGGATAACATCGGATTCGTACTCTCTTCCCACATCCGCAGGATCGATGGGCAGATAAGGAATATCCCAGCGCTTGCCGGTCTTGCCTTCCTTCTGCCATGCCATACCTTTGCTGATGGCATCCTGATGCGAACCGGAAAATGCGGTAAATACCAGATCTCCGGCATAAGGAACTCTCTCATGTACTTTCATACCGGTGAAGTTCTCGTATGCCTCGCGGATCTCCATGATGTGAGAGAAATCCAGTCCGCTATCCACACCGTGACACATCATATTCAATGCAACCGTTACCAGATCCACATTACCGGTACGCTCGCCATTGCCGAACAAAGTACCCTCTACACGGTCTGCTCCGGCCAATACGCCGAACTCCGCATCACTGATGCCGCAGCCTCTGTCGTTATGAGGATGTACACTGAGGACTACATTGTCACGATATTTCAAATGCTTATGCATATATTCTACCTGACAGGCGAATACATGAGGCATTGCCACCTGCACAGTAGTAGGCAGATTAATGATCGCCTTGCGGTCAGCAGTGGGCTTCCATACATCCAGAACAGCATTGCAGACTTCCAATGCATAGTCTACTTCTGTCTGGGAGAAGCTCTCCGGGCTGTACTCGAAGGTAAAGTTGCCCTCGGTCTCATCAGCCAAGGTCTTTAACATTTTAGCACCGTCTACCGCAAGCTTTTTGATGGATTCCTTATCCTTCTTGAATACCTGTTCTCTCTGCTCCACGGAAGTAGAATTGTACAGATGAATGACCGCATGGGGTGCACCCTTGACTGCCTCGAAGGTCTTGCGGATGATATGCTCTCTCGCCTGGGTCAGCACCTGGATGGTCACATCCTTCGGAATCATGTTGCGTTCAATCAACGCACGGATAAAATTATACTCGGTATCGGAAGAAGCGGGGAAACCTACTTCGATCTCCTTGAATCCGATCTTTACCAGTAATTTGAAGAATTCCAGCTTATCCTCCAGGCTCATGGGATCGATCAAAGCCTGATTGCCGTCTCGCAAGTCTACGCTGCACCAGATGGGGGGCTTGGTGATACTGTCCTTTTTCACCCAGTCATACGTTACCTCGGGGGGCATAAAATAAGTTTTCTGATATTTTGCTGCAATGTCTGCGCTGTTCATGGAACTCCTCCTAATGTGATTGTGATGTATTTTCGAAACTAACTGTTTTGACTATTTTCACTTATCTGATTGCACTATCTTAACACTCACAATTTCTGTAGGCAAGTTATATTCTTATCATGTTGATTGATGTATTTTAATCTAACATTTGTGTCACATTCTCCGGGATCCATTAAAATAGAGGTTTTGTGCCTTATTTGTTGGTTTTTATCATTTGATTAAAAATTTTTATTTTATCTACTGTCTTTTGTGATATTAAAAAATATTATTTTCACTTACTCTTTTTTAATTCTTGATTAATTTTATCGTTACACCCGAAATGTTTTTCACAGAAAAACAGATGTCCGTTGCAGACATCTGTTTGCATATTATCTCTATTTGCTATCTAAACGATTTCCTGACACTTTCTTCTCCGACTGTAGTCAGTCTCTTGAAAGTCTTCAGAAACAGCTTGGGTGGTTAGATGATTTCCACCCGTTCAAAATACCGGATCAAAATATCCGCACAGTTCTCGATTCCCAGCTTCGTGGTATCCAGGATCATGTGATAGTTATTCACATCTCCCCATACCTTTCCGGTATTGTCGTAGTAATAATCGGCGCGCTCCGCGTCATTTTTCTCGAGCATGGCTTTCGCATCCTCATGAGAAAGCTTCTCTTTTTTCATAATACGTGCAATGCGGTCTTCCTTATCCGCACACACATACACATTAAACACATTCGGCTGATCCTTCAGGATCTCAGATGCACAGCGTCCCAGAATGATACAAGACTGTTTTGCAAGTCCCTTTATGACTTCTGCTTCCGTCGCATAGCTGTCGCCGTCCAGTTCGTGCTCTATGTATGCCTTATCATATACCGGCACTCCCAGTTTCTCTGACAGTTCCTGCGCGATCAGACTGGCTCCCGTTCCGAATCTTCTGCTGATCGTAATTACAAGGTTCATAACAAAGTCCTCCTTTGTCTCTTGCATTCCTCCCCGGTAAAGTTCCGGTAAGAAGGTATTCTCATTTTATGCTATAAACCTTTTCTTTGCAAGAGGGAACCTTTGCATCAGGCAGTCTTTTCTCCGCCTTTGTCCTCACGAAATATTATTTTCAAAATCGGATAATACACCCAGAAAGAAATAATGCAGTTAATGATCATTGTGATCAGATCTGCATACGATGATGTTCCATCGGTTTTAAAATCCCCTTTTCATCTGTGTATCGCAGTCTCACATAGAGAAGTTCCCCCGGTCTTACGGTGCTCTTTTCCGGAATCATTTGCAGGCACGTAGTTGCTCTGGCTGTAATCAGTTTGCAGCAGCCTGCTTCCTCTCCGTCCTCATCATAGACAATAGCTTTCAGGCATCCGTCATATTTCCCTTGACACCTCTCCCACAAAAGTACAATATGAACGTATACACCGCTATCCTATTTTCTAAAATCCTGCCGGTGATACAGCGCTGCTTGCGCAGAAATGAGGCATTTATGGAACAAACTTTTCTTTCTGTCCGTACAACTTCCACTACGGTAACAGCCTTTTGGGAATTACCCGAGAAGGCAACGGCAGATACAGTTTATGAAGTATGTTTAACCGACGATACAGGGGATACGAAGACTGTCTGCGTTGCGAAAACACACGATACCTTTAAGGAATTAACCCCTGACACGCACTATCGGATTTCTGTACGCATGGATGACAGACTCATCGGAGAAACCACAGCACATACCTCTGCACTCAGGAAACGTATTGATGTCACAAAGGCACCGTATTTTGCAAAAGGCGACGGAGTGACTTTTAACACAGTAGCATTGCAGCAGGCTTTTAATGACTGCGGTTCCGATGAAGAAGTCTATTTTCCTGCAGGAATCTATCTGACCGGAGCGTTGGATCTGCACAGCAACATGGCAGTCTATCTGGACAAGGACGCCGTTCTGCAGGGCAGCTCGGAGCCGAAAGATTATCTTCCCCGTATCCGCAGCCGCTTCGAAGGCACCGAACAGGAATGCTACCGCAGTCTCCTGAATGCCGGGCAATTAGACCACACCGCCGGCGCCAACTGTGAAAATATTCTTCTCTATGGGGAAGGTACGATCAACGGCGGCGGACGCATACTTGCTGACCGCACCATCGAAAGCGAACGGGAAAATCTGAAAGATTATCTGGCAGCAAATGCGGCTCTGGTAGCTACCTGTGAAAATGACCGTACCATTCCCGGGCGTGTACGCGGCCGGCTGATCAATCTCAGCAACTGTGCCCATGTCCGCATTACAGGACTGATTTTGCAAAACGGCGCAGCCTGGAATGTACACATGGTCTACAGTGACGATATTGTCACCGACCATTGCACCCTTCGTTCTTCCGGCATCTGGAACGGTGACGGCTGGGATCCCGATTCCTCCACCAACTGTACACTTTTTGCCATGGAATTTGATACAGAAGATGACTCCGTAGCCATCAAATCCGGCAAGAATCCGGAAGGAAATGAGATCAATCGTCCGACAAAGCATATCCGTATTTTCGACTGTCACAGTACCGGAGGACACGGCATCTGCATCGGCAGCGAGATGTCCGGGGGTGTGAAAGATGTGAAAATCTGGGATTGCTCCATTGCCACCTCTTCTAACGGTATCGAGATCAAGGGGACGCCAAAACGCGGCGGCTACGTCCGGGACATCACTGTAAAAGATTGTATTTTCCCACGTTTGCTGATTCATTCCGTTCCTTATAACGACGATGGCATCCCTGCGCCCGAACCTCCGTATTTTGAAAATTACCTGTTTGAGCGTCTCTGCCTGACCGGTCAAAAATCCGAGCACGGAGAGAACGAAATGGTAGCTCCCATAGAACTGGAAGGATTTACTGCCCCGGGACACAAGATCAAAAATGTCACCCTTAAAGACTGTACTCTGCCGGAACATGCGGAACTCAAGCTGGCTCTTTACGAGAACCTGACATTGTCCGGATTACATACAGAAAATGTAACATCCTTAGAATAACCCAAAAACGCCTCCAATCGAAGCATTCTGCTGATCTTTGGAGGCGTTAGTCAGTTCAATAGCGGTTCCCATCTCTTAATAATTTATAAAATAATGCCCTTTCCTCTTTCTTTTTTTCAAAAAAAGTTAAGATAAATGACGGTTAAAAAAATTTGCATATTACTTGCAAAGAAAAGAGGATAAAAATTATGAAAAAGAAAGTACTTGGAATGGTTTTATGCACTGCAATGTTATTGACTGCCTGTGGCAGCGACAACGCTTCTACAGCTACAATCGCTACCGTAGATGGAACTCTCATCAGCACAGACGCTGCTACTGCAATTGATACTACTGCGCTGGCTGACGGAACCTATGCCGTTTCTTTTGTAGCAACTGATGTTACTACAGAAAATGCTGCAACACAGATCAATGTTACCGTTTATGATTACGAGCACTTTGATGCCTCTGCCATAGAAACGCTGACATCACTTGCGTTCGGAAACAGAGCGCAGCGGTACATAAGCGGTCAAAGTACGCCCGCTAAGTACCGACGTCTGTTTACGGTCAGCTTATTCTTATATGCAACCGGGGCTACTGGGTTACTGAAAGTTTTAGGAAAACAGGACTCCCGGAACGGACAGAATGCCTTCTGGAAGCTGTTTGTCGGAGAGTGTTGATATT
>CAKRRS010000114.1 GCA_934394665.1 uncultured Acetatifactor sp.
GTTCAATACGTTCTGGGAATGGCCATGTGCGGAATCCAGTACGATCACATCAACCTTGGCTGCTACTAATGCTGCCACACGATCCAGTACATTTGCGGTGATACCTACACCGGCACCACAGAGCAGTCTGCCCTGGGAATCCTTGGCTGCCAGAGGATATTTGATGGTCTTCTCTATATCCTTGATGGTGATCAGACCCTTTAAGTTAAAGTCCTTGTCCACGATAGGAAGTTTTTCTTTTCTTGCTTTTGCCAGAATCTTCTTCGCCTCTTCCAGAGTGATGCCTTCGGGAGCGGTGATCAGGCCTTCGCTGGTCATGGACTCTTTGATTTTCTTGGTAAAGTCGGTCTCGAACTTCAGGTCACGGTTGGTGATGATGCCGACTAATTTTCTGCCTTCGGTGATAGGCACGCCGGAGATACGGAACTTCGCCATCAGTGCATCTGCGTCTGCCAGCGTATGTTCGGGAGACAGAGAAAACGGATCGGTGATGACACCATTCTCGGAACGCTTTACCTTATCTACCTCTTCTGCCTGTGCCTCGATAGACATATTCTTGTGAATGATACCGATACCACCCTGTCTTGCCATAGCGATTGCCATGCGATGCTCGGTAACGGTATCCATTCCTGCGCTCATCATAGGAATGTTCAGCTTGATCTTCTTTGTCAGCCATGTGGTCAAATCCACCTGATTGGGAACTACCTGAGAATAAGACGGTACGAGCAGTACGTCATCAAAGGTAATGCCTTCACCAATAATCTGTCCCATTTTCTCTCCTCCTGTGTTCATTTGATAAGATTTGTGAATGATTTGTTCTCGTTTCATAAGTGTAAATTATATTAGATATTTGTTTTACTTATGACATTTCCATGAGTTTAGCAGAGTTTATCCCCACTGTCAACCGACAATCTTAGATTTTCTTCTTTTTCCAAATTTTTATCAATAAACACAACAGATATTCGATAAATAAAAAATCCGACATACCTTGCGATACATGTCGGATTTTTCGTTTTCTAAAAAAACTATTCGCTGAACACCTTACGAGGAGCTACATTTTTAAGTACCTTCACCAGTTCCTCGTTGGGGCTTAAGATAACCTTCTCGCCGCCTTCATAATACATGGCATAGCGTCCGTCCGGCTGTAACACCTCGCCGATGCTGTAATCCTTTTCCTTTACCTGGCGGTTCTTGAAGTTATCCAAATGGTAAGAAAATACAGGAGCAAATACTTCCATACGGTCAATGCTGTAAGTAGCCACACGTTTTCTCTTGCTCTTCGCCATGATCTTGTCTATGGAAATCTCCTTATCAAGATAGAGATATTCATATTCCAGATCCGTATACATATTCAGGAAATATGCACCGACACCCGCCGCCAATGCTACCGGCAGGAAAATAATGAACACAAACATCACCAGACAGCTGAGTACCGTCAAGGTGATCAATAACACCTTTAATATTTTTGCCCATACAGGCTGCTTTGCTTTTACCAGACATTCTACGTATGCATCACTCATTTTTCGTTTCCTTTTCTCTTTGTCATTTTCTATATTCAGATGCATGATGCCATAACATACCGCAATCTCTATGTCCGGAATTTAGAACACCGGGATATTCGCATCTGTTTTCTATTTCTATATGATATATCATCTTGTCAAAAGTTGCAAGGCGTGCTCTTAGGATGTATGGTGATTTAATTCTTTTTTTAGATTCCTGTCATACTTCCTTCATTGACTTTCCGATAGTGAACCCTTATCATGAATGTATTGCATTTATCAGACGTATGCTGCATCGCACGGTTGTCGCATATTCGTACGCTGCAGTTTGATGATTCATTTATCTTTCCCGGATGTTTGAAATATCGTATTTTTAATGATAAATATCAAATCATACGCAGCAATGAATATCATACTATCACTATATTACAGGAGCAATGTTTTCCGGAGAATCTTGCGTGGAAACATCGGTCAGAAAGGCGGATTCCATGGCAGTAATGGATGAATTCAAAGAAGAACGGCAGGCGCTGAAAAACGGTACACCAAAGCAGAAACTGGCATATTTCTGGTACTATTACAAATGGCATGTGATCATTTCCCTGATCATAATTATTATGATCGTAAGCTTTATTCAGCAATATCTGAACCGGAAGGACACTGCATTCTATGCCGTGATGCTCAATGCCTCTCTCCTGGATCAGACGACATCCGAGCTGCCTGATTTTGTGACTGATTTTGCGGAAAAAGAAGGAATTGACCTTTCTTCTTCCGATATCACTTTCGATACCTCGATACGCATCGTGGAAGACAGCATGGACGAGACCACCGTCACTTCTTCCCAGAAGCTGATGGTCTATGTCGCAGCCAACGAGCTGGATACCATGATCACCGATCTCGAATCATTCCAAAAATACGCCAACAGCAGTATGTTCTACGATCTCAGGGACATCCTCACCGAAGAACAGCAGGCGGCGCTGGAACCTTATTTTTATTATGTAGACCGTGAAGTCGTAAGCGCCATCGAAGCAGCCAATGACGATATGAATTCCGACTACGCACCGGACTATCCCGACCCCATGCATCCCGAAGAAATGCAGGATCCCGTACCGGTCGGCATCTGCCTCACCGGCTGTAAAGACCTGACCGATTACTACTATTTCCGCGGAGACGGCATTGTCATGGGTATCTATGCGAATGCCGAACACGCACAGACGGCCGTGGATCTGGCGGAGTATTTATTAAACAAATAGAAAGTCAGCTCTCTATCTCTTTCCCCTCGCGTCCGGTCTGTTCGATCAGGGTCTTGTCCACGTCGGTCTCGTAGTTTTTGATGGAGACTTCCACCGGCGTGGGATCCTTGGTCAGGCGTCTGCCGCCGATATGATTAAAGAACACGATAATGCCGGCGGCGAGACCCAGTGAATAGGACACCTCCAGTGTGTTGAGTCCTGTCGGTTCTACTCCCATTGTCATGCGATACACCTCTGTAAAGACTTCATTGATTCCGACATCGTTATGATATGCCATGATCGTGTATGCCGTGCCGAAGAAACTGATCAGGCATACAAAAGCCGCCTTGCCCCACTGCTGCCAGCCTTTGTGTCTGTCCACCCTGATCCATTCCACCAGCACATCCGGCTCTCCGATCACCTGCACATTGATATCCTCGCAGACCTCCTCCATGAGGCTTACCAGCTTCAGGCTGCTGATCACGCAGCGTTTTTCTCCGTCCTTTGCGAAATGATGTACCTTGATTGCCTTCAATTTTGCCAGCAGCGTCTGATCCAGGCAGCGCACTTCCGCTACGTCTTTTAAAAATACATCCTGTGCCCGGACTTCTGCGCTTCTGTCACATTTTAAGTAAACTGTCATCTGCTTCATTTTTCCAACCCTTATCCGATTACCTTCAACACAATTCCCATTCGGGTCGCCCTACGCCATCTCTGTTTTCTATCCTGTATTCATGCAAACCCTTTGTCTCATGTCGATATTCTTATATCTGTCACTGCGCTTTCCTTCGTTTCCCTTTCCACCTCTTAGCCAATCCATCACACAGGCATTTCAATCCACGCTCATCGTAGCGCATATTTCAGCCTGTGTCCTGCCTGTCACTGTACCGTCCGGTGCAGTTCCGTCGCAAAATAATAGAGAGAGCCGCACAATTTTCCGGCCGCCATCCCGAGAATCGCCCAGCCCAGTCCGTGGCGGAAAGAGATTCTTCTGGCAAAAATAGGGATACTGTCCAGCATCTCGGCAATCGCCAGTGCCAGGCAGCCGATGAACATTCCGGCAAAGACGCCGAAGACTGCCTGTGCCCCGATGCCTGCTGCCGCCCACAACCGGACATGTTCCGGAAATCGTTCCCTCAGATAACTTCCCCACTGACTATATTCCGGAAAAATAGTGACGAAACACCCTGCCAACGTACCGAAGATCACCATTTCCTCATAAAGCAGCACATAACGCGACGTGTGCGTCTTACCGGCAAACCTGGGGATCAGTCCCACTGCCACCAATACCGTGAACACACCCGCTGCCGACAGCAGGCCGTAGCTTGCTCCCGTTACCGCGAGCAATCCTTGTTTTATCAAAGTTTCTCTTCCCCTTTCGTATGTTTTTCACTCTCTGCCCCATAGAATATCCAAAAACAAAAATTATATGCTGATGGCACTTTCTTTACGATTGTGCTATACTATATTTTAATGTGTTTTCATTTGTATTTTTGTATTTTTTCAAAACTAAGGCATTTTTCAAAATTTGACGAATCATACTTGCATAAGTGAGTAAACTCATCAAAATATCTTTAGTGAAGTAACTACATTTGCAAAAGCGTAAAACCATTGGAAATTTTGCATTTACATTTTCACAAAAAGAATAAAGATACTTGCGAATCGTTACGAAAATTCAAAATATGTGAGGTTTAAGAATTATGAATACAACAGATACTACAGAAATAAAAGATACGGCGCTCCCTGCCAGGAAAGTCTCTGATTCCGAGACACATCAGCTGCATGTGGTGATTCATCCGGATATCAACGGTTTCGGCAGGCTGTTCGGGGGAAGATTGTTAGAGTGGATCGATGAAGTGGCAGGTGCCACTGCGAGACGCCATTGCGGCAGAGATGCCACCACTGTGGCAATTGACAATTTGTATTTCAAATCAGGCGCCTATCTGAACGATATCATCGTACTGATCGGCAAAGTGACCCATGTAGGGCATACTTCCATGGAAGTCCGTGTAGACACCTACCGCGAGGAGCAGGATGGCACGAGACACCCGATCAACCGGGCTTATTTTGTCATGGTTGCTATGGGAGATAATGGCAGACCCACCCCCGTTCCCGGTCTGATCTTAGAGAACGAGGGGGAGAAAATGGAATGGGATAACGCCATTAAGAGAAGAGAGCTGAGATTGGTTCGTAAAAAGGAAGGCTTCTAATTTTCCTCCGCATAAGACAGAATCGGCCATTTCCCCGATTCCGTGACACGATAATACTTATCCGTATCGGTATCCACCATCAGGACAGGAATTCTCCTGCTGATCAATACCGTTCCGTCGATATAATAATGAGAAGCACCATCATAATAAATATCATGGTAATAGGGATCCTCGGAGATATCCGAAGTGCCGACATGACCTGCCACGACCTTGCTGTCGATACCTTCGATTTTCCCGGTCTGCGCAGGGAATTTTCCCACAAACACTTCATCCCCGGTTCCCCATTCCCACAGATCTCCGGCATCCTCTTCGATTCCGGCATGGACGAAGATCGTGTTGCCCTCCGTATAATACCTGGGCAGCTTCTCCATCCAGCGAATATATTTATCGTCATCCTTCGCCTCTTTTTCATCGTCATACGTCGGATTCATATCCTCGATTGCGGAATACCCCTGTAATACAAATTCCTCATGATTTCCCATCAGGGCAATGATCTTGTCGCTGCCATATTTATATTGCAGATTCATGATCTTGTCCAGGACACCCCTGCCCTCTTCTCTGCCGTGAATATAATCTCCGAGAAGTACCAGTTTGGTGTCGTCCTTCTCCAGATCATCCGCTATCAGTCCCAGTGCCTCTTCAAATTCCGGCAGACAACCATGGATATCACTCATACAGTAAATTTTCATATACTTTTTCCTCCCACTTTACGAATAAAACCGTTCTTTTGTCTCCAGGCAGATGCACGCCAGCTTCCCACTGCCGAATCCGCATCCGCAATCCAGTAAATACACGTTACGCCTGTCGTTCGCCCAGATAGAAGTCCCCGGCTCGTCCAGGTATCTCCTGTCCTTTTTCCAGACGATACTGTCCGTAGGGGTATGTCCACACATGGAAATATATCCGTCAATCCCTGC
>CAKRRS010000115.1 GCA_934394665.1 uncultured Acetatifactor sp.
GACCACTTCTTAAGGGAATATCAACACTCTCCGACAAACAGCTTCCAGAAGGCATTCTGTCCGTTCCGGGAGTCCTGTTTCCTTAAAACTTGCAATAAATCAGTAGCCCCGGCTGCATATAAGAATAAGCTGACCGTAAACAGACGCCGGCACTTAGCGGGCGTACTTTGGCCGCTTATGTGCCGCTGCGCTCTGTTTCCGAGCGGAAGCGATGTCAGCGTTTCTTATATGCAGCCGGGGCTACGTGGCATGAAACAGTTCACTAACTTGCCAGTTAATACTCTTCCGCAATATCGATTTCTTCCTGTTCGGATGCGGTGGTATCTGCGGAATAAGGAGTCCTGTGGAGATAAGCCAGCCAATAACCGCAGCCTACGATGCCGGCACCGCCGACAATATTGCCCAGTGTAATTGGCAGCAATGATTTCACCAGAAAATTGAACCATGTCAGGCTCTCAGCTGTGATTCCGTAAACCTGCGCTGTCAGCAGACCGCATACACCGAAATACATATCCGCTATACTGTGTTCAAAGCCACATAATACAAACAACATGACCGGCCAATAACTGGTTAGGAGTTTACCGGATACCCGTTTTGCGGCGAATGACATCCATACAGCAATACATACCAGAATATTGCACAGAATGCCTCGTACAAAAGCTTCTCCGACACTTAAGTTCGTCCGGGCAGCCGCCGCATTCACAATGGCCTGTGCCAGCTGTTCTCCGAAAAGATCAGGTGTTCTTCCGACGACAACAAGAATTGCCACAAATGCTGCTCCGATAAAGTTGCCAATATAGACAAACAGCCAGTTTTTTAACATTTTCAGAACAGATACTTTTTTCTCTAATACCGCCAGTATGATGAGATTATTGCCGGTAAAAAGTTCACTGCCGGCCACCAGAACCATTGCCATGCCCGCCGGGAACACTGCCGCTCCGACCAGTTTTGCCACCGATGCCGTAGCAATGGTGCTGGATGCCGTGGTAGAAGCAATTCCGGCGAAGCCAATAAACATACCTGCAAAAAAGCCCAACAGAATTGTTTTAAAAACAGATAAATTTACTTTATGAATACCGACCTCGATATAATTTCTTGCAATTTCCAAAGGTGAATGCATCTTTCTTCCTCCTGTCTGTAATCATTTTGCATCTTTGGCATCAAACATCCTGCACAGATTCTCTGTCTACCATAAAACCATAAAGAACAGTTACATCTTGCCACATTTTCAGGACTCATGCAAGTAAATCTGAAAAGAATCTGTCCCTCTATTGATTTTCACAC
This sequence comes from uncultured Acetatifactor sp., assembly GCA_934394665.1. GTDB lineage: Bacteria > Bacillota > Clostridia > Lachnospirales > Lachnospiraceae > Acetatifactor. Next base: position 1,285 of record CAKRRS010000115.1, read on the forward strand.
GTTAATTTGCTATAGTGTTTAAAAATGATAAATAGAAATCGAGGAAATCATTATGAGTACTTTAACTTTTGGTTTTATCGGTCTCGGACTGATCGGCGGTTCTATTGCCAGAGCGATTCGGCAGAATCTCCCACAGTCCCGGATCATTGCTTACGATATTAATGCGGATACCTTGCGTGAGGCCTTAAATAACGGTGTTGCCAACGTGGTGACCTCACAGATCGACCAGCATTTTTCCGGCTGTGATTATCTCTTTCTCTGTGCGCCGGTTCAGAAAAATGACGAAAATCTCGCCGCTGTAAAAGAAATTCTGTCTCAGGATACCCTTCTTACAGATGTCGGTAGTGTGAAAGGAGAAATTCATAAAGAAATCAAAAATGCCGGTCTGGACGCACAGTTTATCGGTGGACACCCTATGGCCGGAAGTGACCGTGTGGGATTTATCAATTCCAAAGCAGTATTGCTGGAAAATGCATACTACATTCTGACTCCCACCAATGCCGTTCCTGAAAATAAGATCACAGACTATAAAAATCTGGTACAACAGTTAGGCGCAATTCCTTTGATTCTGGAACCTTCCCAACATGATTATGTCACAGCGGCGGTCAGTCATCTGCCCCATATCATTGCAGCCTCCCTGGTCAATCTGGTAAGGGATAAGGATTCCGCGGACGGTCTGATGAAGATGATCGCTGCCGGCGGCTTTAAAGATATTACCAGGATTGCTTCCTCTTCCGCTGCCGTATGGCAGCAGATCTGTCTGACAAATACGGCTAACATCTCCGAACTGCTGTCCTCCTATATTTCCGCTCTGCAGGGAATCAAAGAGGAACTGGATGCAAAAAGTGGTGACGATTTGTATCAATTATTTGACAGCGCGCGTATCTATCGGGATACTTTTATCAACACCGCAAGCGGTCCACTGAAATCCTCCTATGCCATCACGATAGATATTGCGGATGAACCCGGTGAAATTGCGGCAGTCGCCACGATTCTTGCCCTGAAAAACATCAGTATCAAAAATATCGGCATTGTCCATAACAGAGAATACGAAGGCGGTGTGCTGCGTATCGAATTCTATCAGGAAGAAGCAATTGAAAAATCCACGAAGATTCTCAGAGAAAAAGGATACAGCCTGCACGATAAAAAATGATGCAAAACAAAGCACTCGATACCGGAAGGATTCCTAAGTAACGAGTGCTTTTGTTTATAAAGCTTATGCTGTGACGTTATTTTTTCGTTTCTTCGTCACATATTTCTTGTTTTTCCGGCGTAACACTAATTTTTCAATAAAGACACAGACAAGCAGTCCGAACGCACCTCCGCAGGTATCCAACACTACATCTGCAAAGCAACCGTATCTGCCGGGGATAAATAATTGATGAAATTCATCTGCACTCGCAGACACAAATACCCAAAGTACAATCAACAGGTACAGTCTGCGCCCTTTCTCTTTCCATGGTCTCCATACCCCGTACAGCAGAACTCCCATACATGCATACTCCGAAAAATGCGCCAGTTTGCGGATCGGATGTTCGAAATAAGCCGCCATGCTGTCCATCACAGCCTGCGTCCAGTGTTTTCCGGAAATTGCATTCAACAACTCCACGCACTTTTCTGAGATCATGGAACTTAAGGAGCCGGATTCCTTACCATTTTGTCCGGAAAACGCGAAAATCATCAAATATAATAATCCCAATAAAACGGCAGCTGTCACACTGACTGCTGTTTTTCGTTTATTTCGCAGGTTCATCATTAATTGTCTGATATACGCGGATTCTTGCCGCATCGCTTTCGGACATACCGATAAATACCGCACCGTATGCGTAAGAATCTCCCTTCATCTCGATCCGGACGATCTGGAGAAACGCATGCAGTACTTCATGCGTCCAGATCATCAGCTTTGATTCATACACCGCACCGATGCTCAGTACTTCTTTGCACATAAAGCCCACTCCGTTCGGAGATACGTCTACAATATCAATGGTTACTTCCTGCATGTCTCCCTGATCCAGACGTTTGACCATCAGGGTGGAAATCATTTCCGTACGCTTGCTTCGTCTTCTTTCTTCCATTATTTTTCTCCTTTTAAATCAGCGATGAACATTGCATCTCCAAAACTAAAAAAGCGGTATCTCTCTCTGATCGCTTCCTCGTAAGCATTTAACACATGCTCTCTTCCCGCCAGAGCGGATACCAGCATCACAAGTGTGGATTCGGGAAGGTGGAAATTCGTGATCAAGGCATCCAGTACTTTGAAACGATATCCGGGATAGATAAAGATCTCTGTATTATCACATCCGGGCTGCACCATTCCCTGCTCATCAGCAGCACTCTCCACCGTACGGCAGCTGGTCGTTCCCACGCAGATCACGCGTCCGCCGCTTTTTTTCGTCTCGTTGATCGTATCGGCAGCTTCCTTCGTCACCTGATAATATTCCGAATGCATATGGTGTTCCAATACATTTTCTTCTTTTACCGGGCGGAACGTGCCAAGTCCGACATGGAGGGTAACGTATGCGATTTTGATTCCTTTATCGGCGATCTGTTTCAGCAGCTCCTGTGTAAAATGCAATCCCGCAGTCGGTGCCGCTGCGGAACCTTCGTATTTTGCATAAACTGTCTGATAACGGTTCTTATCCTTCAGCTTATGGGTTATGTAAGGCGGCAGGGGCATCTCTCCCAGCTTGTCCAGTACTTCTTCGAAAATACCGTCATATTCGAAACGGATCAGCCTGTTTCCCTCTTCTACCGTTTCCAGAACTTCCGCCTGCAAAAGTCCGTCTCCGAAGGTAAGACGCTGTCCGGGTCTGCATTTTTTGCCCGGTTTTACCAGAGTCTCCCAGACATCTGCTTCCTTCCGTTTTAACAAAAGTACTTCCACATGTCCGCCGGTACCTTCGCGCTCTCCTAACAGTCTGGCTGGAATTACCTTGGTATTGTTCAGTACCAGACAATCCCCCGGATGAAGGTAATCTATGATCTCCCGGAAAATATGATGTGATGTCTCCCCGGTATTTTTATCAAGTACCAGCAGTCTGGAGGAAGATCTGTCCTCCAGCGGATCCTGCGCAATCAACTCCTGTGGCAGATCAAAATAAAAATCTGATTTCTTTAATTCCGTTACTTCTGCCATTACAGGCTTGCTCCTTCCACAAATGCTTTATATCCTCGATAGGTCTCATAGACATCGGCCTTGCTGGTAGCTTCCCAGGGTGCATGCATGTTCAACACCGCAACACCGCTGTCGATCACATTCATTCCGTACAACGCCAGAATATAGGCAATGGTTCCACCACCGCCCAGGTCTACTTTGCCAAGCTCTGCAGTCTGGAAGTTCACTTCTGCCTTATCAAAGATGTGGCGCAAATGTGCCAGATACTCTGCATTGGCATCATTGGAACCGGATTTCCCCCGGGATCCGGTGAACTTATTGATGACCATACCGCCGCCCAGATATGCCACGTTTTTCTTATCAAAGCTGGACGCATAGGTAGGATCAAATGCACTGCTGACATCAGAAGAAAGCATACAGCTGTGTGACAGACATCTTCTTACATTCAGTTCGCTGTATTCGCCTGCCAGATTCATTACTTCCGCAACCGCATTTTCAAAGAAATGAGACTGCATACCGGTGGCACCTACGGAACCGATTTCTTCTTTATCTACCAGAATACAGCACATGGTTCGTTCTGTGACATCACTGTCCAGCATTGCCTGCATGGAGGTATAAGCACACACTCTGTCATCCTGTCCGTATGCCAGAATCATACTGCGGTCAAATCCGGCTTCTCTTGCCTTACCGGCCGGAACGATCTCCAGTTCCGCAGATACAAAATCTTCCTCATGAATATCGTAATTCTCTTTCAGAATATCCAGGACGCCTGCCTTTACCGCTTCCTTGCCGGCATGCTTTTCGTCCTTCTCCTTTTTCTTGTCAATCAAAAGCGGCTTATTGCCCACGATAATATCCAGAGCCTCGCCTTCGATGACTTTTGCAGCCTTTTTCTCCAGCTGCTCCTGGGCCAGATGGATCAACAGATCGGATACGAAGAATACGGGATCATCCTCGTTCTCACCGATATTGATCTCTACACAGGTTCCGTCCTTTTTCACGATCACACCGTGAATGGCCAGCGGAATCGTCACCCACTGATATTTTTTCACGCCACCGTAATAATGGGTATCCAGATAAGCAAAACCTCCATCCTCATAGAGGGGATTCTGCTTCACATCCAGTCTCGGGCTGTCGATATG
>CAKRRS010000116.1 GCA_934394665.1 uncultured Acetatifactor sp.
CACTTCTTTAGGGAATTCACACTCGGAGACGTTACAGCTGCCGGAAGGCATTCTGTTCGTTCCGGGAGTTCGTCCGGCTAGTAATTAACTTTCAATTTACAACAGTTCTTTCAGCATCTTGTTAACGCTGGCAGGATCCGCCTTGCCCTTCATGGCTTTCATGGTCTGGCCTACGAGAAAGCCGATGGCTTTTTCTTTGCCGCTGTGGTAGTCTTCCACAGACTGGGGATTGGCCGCAATGACTTCCTCCACGACCTTTCGCAGAGCACCTTCATCATTGACTGTCTTTAATCCCTTCTCTTCCACATACTGCCTGGGATCGATATCTTCCTCGAACATCACCTGGAATACCTCTTTTGCCACGGAAGAATTGATCACTTTGCCGTCCACCAGCGCGATCAGCCTGCTCAAGTGCTCCGGGGAAAATCGGATATCTTCCGGCTCCATATTCTTTTCTTTCAATAGGCGCATGGTCTCCACCATCAGCCAGTTGGATACTTTCTTGGGCTGGCTTCCCAGTGCTACACAAGCCTCGAAGATATCTGCCAGATGCTTGGATCCGGTGATGATCTCGATGTCGTACTCCGGAATATCATATGCTTCCTTGTAACGCTTCCTCTTCTCGGTACGGAATTCCGGCTGCTTTGCACGAATGCTTTCCAGCCACTCATCACTGATGTAGACGGGTACCAAATCGGGATCCGGGAAGTAACGATAGTCCTGCGCATCTTCCTTGGAACGCATCGCATAAGAATATTCCTTGTTATCATCCCAGCGTCTGGTCTCCTGAATGACCTCTTTACCAGCCTCCAACAGATCGATCTGTCTCTCGCGTTCCCCCTGGATTGCACGAGCAATTGCCTTGAAGGAATTCAGGTTCTTCATCTCGGTACGGGTTCCGAACTTTTCCGCACCCACTTCCCGTACAGACAGGTTCACGTCCGCACGCATGGATCCCTCCTGAAGTTTACAATCGGAGGCTCCCAGATACTGAATGATCAGGCGGAGTTTTTCCAGATAAGCGATTACTTCGTCCGCACTGCGCATATCCGGCTCAGACACGATCTCGATCAGCGGTACGCCGGAACGGTTGTAATCTACCAGTGTGCAGTCTTCCCAGTCATCATGTACCAGCTTTCCGGCATCTTCCTCCATGTGGATCTCGTGGATACCCACCTGCTTTGTATAGGAACTGCCGTCCTCTCCGCTTACCTCGATCTCTACCGAACCGTTTCGGCAGATCGGCAGGTACAACTGGGAGATCTGATAGTTCTGAGGGTTATCCGGGTAGAAATAGTTCTTTCTGTCAAATTTACAATACTGTGTAATATTACAGTTGGTCGCAAGTCCCACTGCCACCGCATATTCCACGACCTGTTTGTTCAACACCGGAAGCGATCCCGGCATACCGGTACATACCGGACAGGTGTGGGTATTGGGTCTGCCGCCGAATGCGGTGGAACAGCCGCAGAATATTTTCGTCTTTGTGGCAAGCTCTACATGAACTTCCAGACCGATCACTGTTTCATATTGTTTTGCCATAGTAAATACCTTTCCGTAGCTCACATTACTCATACGCATTGCTTTGTTCTATTATGCGAATTCACTGCTCAGTTTCATCGCTGTGATTCATTGCTTAGCTTCTTTATCCGAATCCACTGCTCATGCTGTATTTTTCATGTTTCTTTACTTATAATGCATTCCTTATATCTCATACCTAATGCTTCGCCAAAACCTTATTCTATTTCGTTTTAGCACTCTGCTCATAGGTGTACGCTGCGCGGATCAGCTTTTTCTCCTGGAAACAGTCCCCGATCAGCTGCATGCCGATCGGCAGTCCGTTAGCATCCGTGCCACAAGGGACACTGATGCCCGGCAATCCGGCCAGATTGATGGAGATGGTATAGATATCTCCCAGATACATCTTGATGGGATCCGACAGGCTGCTGCCAAGCTTCGGCGCCGTGGTAGGTGACACAGGTCCCAGAATCACATCATATTTTGCAAAAGCTTCGTCAAACGCCTTCTTGATCAGGGCTTTCACACGAAGTGCTTTCAGATAATATGCATCATAATATCCGGAGCTTAACACGAAGGATCCCAGCATGATACGACGTTTTACCTCGGGACCGAATCCCTGGGAACGGCTTCGCTTGTACATGGTATGCAGATCCTCCGCGTCCTCGGCGCGGTAGCCGTATTTTACGCCATCAAAACGTTCCAGATTAGAGCTTGCTTCCGCTGCCGCAATGGTATAGTAAGTGGGAATCGCATAATCTACCAGGCTTAAGTCAAATTCTTCCACCTCTGCACCCTGCGCTTTCAATACTTCCGCTGCTGCCAATACGGCATCTTTTACCTCCGGATCCAGTCCCTCTCCGAAATAATCTCTGGGGATTCCGATCTTCATTCCTTTGACGTCAGCTACCAGTGCAGCGGTAAAATCCGTATCCTTACGATCCATGGAAGTGGAATCCTTCAGATCATGAGAAGTGATTGCCTCCAATACCGTGGCACAATCCGTTACATCTTTTGTCAAAGGTCCGATCTGATCCAGGGAAGATCCGTATGCGATCAGTCCGTATCGGGATACTGTTCCGTAAGTGGGTTTCATACCTACCACGCCGCAATAGGAAGCCGGCTGTCTGATGGATCCGCCGGTATCGGAACCAAGCGCTGCGAAACATTCCTCCGCTGCCACAGCCGCTGCAGACCCACCGGAAGAACCACCGGGAACATGCTCCGGATTCCTTGGATTCTTCGTTACGCCATAGTAGGAAGTCTCTGTGGTACTTCCCATGGCAAACTCGTCCATATTCGTCTTGCCTAAGATGACAGCGCCCGCTTTTTCCAGATTCAGCACGGCTTCCGCACTGAATGTAGGAACAAAGTTTTCCAATATTTTGGAAGAGCAGGTCGTCAGCGTCCCTTCCGTGCACATATTGTCTTTGATGGCAAACGGAACACCTGCCAGAGGTCCGGTCAGTTCTCCGGCCTCGATCTTCTTCTGCACTTCTTCCGCCTGCTTTAACGCTCTTTCCCGTTCTACTGTCACATAGCAGTGAAACTTACCTTCCACCGCCTCTATTTTGTCCAGGACGGCCTGTGTGGCCTCCACTGCTGTGGTCTTGCCTTCCCGGATCGCTTTTGCCAGCTCTACGGCTGTCAGGGATAAAATATCCATATCCGTTCTCCTTTTGTCAATACTTCGAATGTTCGAAGATAACACTTACAAAATAATTTTCTCTATCCGTCGATATTACCGAAATACTCTAAATTCATTCCCTGCTTCGTCAATATCTTCAGACTTTTGACTTTAGTCAAAAGTCTTTGATACCACGAACATGTTATCCTTCTCGCCGGGGGCATTGGCCAGGGTCTGTTCGCTCTCGTCTCCGTTGGTCACCACATCTTCACGGAAGACATTCTGTACCGGGAACACATGGGACATGGGTTCGACTCCCGTCGTGTCCAGTTCACTCAATTTATCGATATAGTCCAGCATTCTGCCCATATCTTTTTTCGCTGCTTCCTTCTCCTCGTCGGAGAGTTCCAGCTTCGCCAGAATACCGACATATTCTATGGTTTCGTCACTGATTACATTTGCCATAATAATCCTCATTTCTACGCACGACTTTTACTCATAACAAGTTTGTGTCAAGTGTTCGCAGACACAAATCTCGCGTGTGAATCCCCGGATGCATTGTGCATCCACAGATCACATTTTACATTCCCTGGTTGCTTTATGATACCGACTATTTTTACGCCTGCGACACAAAACAACCGCTCCCTATAGCTTGTCAAAATTTAATATCAAGCTAATTTTACCATTACTCTCTCACCTTAATATGCACCTCGCGCAGCTGCTGCTCCGTCACCTCTCCGGGGGCACCGCACATCAGATCCTGCGCATTGCCGTTCATCGGGAAGGCAATGACTTCACGGATGTTCTCCTCGTTTCTAAGCAGCATGATCATACGATCTACGCCGGGAGCCATTCCGGCATGAGGGGGTGCTCCGAACTGGAATGCCTGATACAGTGCTCCGAACTTGGTCTTCAGTGTCTCTTCATCGTAACCGACAATCGCAAAGGCTTTCTTCATGATCTCGATATCATGGTTACGTACCGCACCGGAGGACAGCTCCACGCCGTTGCAGACGATGTCATACTGGTAAGCCAGAATATCCAGCGGATCCATGGTGTTCAGCGCTTCCAGACCGCCCTGCGGCATGGAGAACGGGTTATGGGTGAAGCCGATCTGCTTTGTCTCGGGATCCAGCTCAAACATCGGGAAATCGTTCACATAGCAGAAACGGTAAGCATCCTTTTCGATCAGATCCAGCTTTTCGCCCAGCTCTGTGCGAATATGTCCTGCATAGTAATTTGCCTTATCCTCTTTGTCTGCGATGAAGAAAATCGTATCTCCGGCAGCCAGTCCGGCAAGCTCAGCCAGTTCACCCTTCCTATCTTCGGGGATGAATTTATCAATGGGTCCCTTATAGCTCATATCCTCTGCCACTTCCAGGTAGCCGAGCCCACCCATTCCGAGAGAAGTTGCGAAGCTTAACAGCTTTTCATGGAAGCCCTTGGACATCTCTGCGTGTACCTTGATGGCACGGACGGTTCTGCCGAGGAACGGTTTGAATGTACATCTCTGGAAAAACTCCGTCACATCCATGATACGTAAAGGGTTTCTGAGATCCGGTTTATCACAGCCGAACTCCAACATTGCCTGCTTGTAGCTGATGATGGGGAACGGTGTCTCAGTGATCCTGCTGCCTTCGGGAGCAAATTTCACGAAAGTGTCATGCAGCACTTCCTCGCCTACCTTGAAGACATCCTCCTGGGTCACGAAGCTCATCTCGAAATCCAGCTGATAGAACTCTCCGGGAGATCTGTCGGCTCTGGCATCCTCGTCACGGAAGCAGGGCGCGATCTGGAAATATTTGTCAAATCCGGACGCCATGAGCAGCTGCTTATACTGCTGCGGTGCCTGGGGCAGCGCATAGAATTTTCCTTTAAATTTTCTACTGGGAAC
>CAKRRS010000117.1 GCA_934394665.1 uncultured Acetatifactor sp.
GACGCAGTAAACAGAAGATATTCTTCTGATTCGGCCTCCTGTGCCATCTCCGGGGTGCAGCCATAGAATTCAGCCCATCCGGCAGTCCCTCTTACGCGGTATTTCATACAAAAATCCGTATTTATGTCGTTTTTGACGATAGCTCCGACAATTGAGAGATCGTCCTGAACGGTGAAAGATGCATCCACAGGAAAATCTGCATTATCACTAAGCTGATAGCTCCACGCGGAGCCGGGTATCAGCAATTCCGGAATATTGTTTGAACCCTTCGATTTCGGATTCGTCAGAAAGCAGACAGATGTCACAGCGCAGATAATCACAGACACCAAGACAATCCAGAACGCAGGCTTCTTATAATTCATCACAGACTTCACACGCTCCTTTACGCCGACCTCACCAAAGGTGAGAGGGCAAGCGGCAATCATACGGCGGTTTACGCTGCAGGCCACAAGTGCTTGCGTATAATCGGCTCTCTGCTCGTTGCCAAGTTCCTTGATGACTTTTTCATCGCAGGCAAGCTCAATGTCACGGCACAGCAGAACATAAGCCAACCACATGAGAGGATTGAACCAATGGATCGTCAGCAGGAGAAAACCAAAGGGTTTCCACCAATGGTCTTTACGATGAATGTGTGCCTGCTCATGGGCAACAACGTGTTCCAGATCCTGACCGTTCATGTTGAACGGGAGATAGATTCTCGGATTGATAATACCAAGCACAAACGGAGAGCTTACATTCTCGCTCTGGAAAATGTTGTCCTTGTAGTGAACAGCAGTATCAACTTTGCGATGCAGACACTGATAGCTGATAATAGTATAGGTGACTAAAAGCAGAATACCAATAATCCAAACAATGGTAAGAATAGTCATCACGTTATTACCATTGTTTGTGGGAACAGTAACACCTTCAAAATACCGATCTCCAAGATAATCATTTATCCGGTTATCAACCGGGGCAATGCCGGTTTGAACATCGAAGCTCGGTCCGGTGATTACTTGGTCAGGAAATGTTTCTGCACTTGGAATCAGGCTCAATGCGCTCTCAAAAGAAAACGGACAGATCAATCTGACAGCTACAATACCCCAAAGCAGAACATTGACCCACTTGGGAGCTTTCTTCAGAACGAATCTGAGAATCAACACAGCCAAGACAAGCCAGCTTGCTGATATGCTCATATTGATAATTTTCAAAAAGAGTTCATTCATTGCGAATCTCCTTTCCTGATGCGGTCGATCATGCGCTGCACCTCGTCAAGATCATCTTCGGACATATCCTGATGTTTTGTAAAGGCAGCGATAAAGGCAGGCAGAGAACCTTCAAATTTCTTCTCAACCAGTTCGTCGATCTCACACGCCTGAGCTTCATCTTTGGAAACGAGAGAAGTAATAGTGCCATTGTCATTTTTCAGCACACCACGATCTCCAAGGCGCTTGATAACGGTATAAGTCGTAGTCCTTTTCCATCCGAGTTGATTCTGGCACAGCTTTACAAGCTCGACGGCAGTAACCGGCTCATGCTCCCACATAATCAAGCAAAACCTATACTCACTTTCGTGAATCTTCGGAAAATCCATATTCATGCCCTCCATGTCTACACTGTTAGACTCCATAAACAGTCTACCAAATTAGACAATCAAAATCAATAGAGTTCACAGAAAAGATACAAAAAATGCCCGCAGAATTTCTCCCACGGGCAACTGCAAGTAGCAACACATTGTTAAACAGTAGATTTCATTGTACCATTATTGTTTTTATCCACTCGATAAAGCTTTTCATCTCACTTACAGCTTTGCCATTGATAATACTGGACAACCTTTAGCCCGGTATGCTCCAAAACATACTCCTTAATCTGCGGATAGGTTGCCCCATCCTGAAATTCGGACATATCCATATCTTCCAAAGAGAACTCAACCCGAATCTTTTTCGAGTCGGCCTCACCCTTGGAAAGTAAGACAACCGTCTCCACTATACCATCACTGTCTCTTTGAAACACAGATATCCTCCAGATTCTGTGCTCCCTCCGGTCCGATGGGTCTGCCGCCCGTGGTAACTCCCCATCCGGCACGGATCTTGATAATATCATCGATCTGGCTCTGGGACAGCAGCGTCTTTTTCCCGAGGATAAAGTTATTCATCATCAGGATCTTCGCATAGTATTCCGTGGTCTCCATGCGGTAATATGCCTGCATGAGGTTCTCTCCCCAGGTCAGCGCTCCATGGTTCGCCAGAAGTACCGCATTGTAGTCACAGCAGTACGGAGCTACCGCTTCCGGCACTTCCTCTGTGCCGGGCAGTGCGAAATGCACTAACGGAACGCATCCTAACGACAATACACCTTCCATCAGCACCGGCTCTTCCAGACTGATGCCCGCGCAGGCAAAAGCCGTAGCGGTCAGCGGATGCGCATGCACCACGCCCTGTACCTTCGGGTTCTCTTTGAAGACACGCAGGTGCATCTTGATCTCGCTGGAAGGCTTATGCGTTCCTTCCAGAATCTTCCCATCCAGATCCAGCTTCACCAGCATATCCTCTGTCATAAATCCCTTCGAGACTCCCGTGGGCGTCGCCCAGATCTCGTTATCCCCTACCTTACAGGAGATATTGCCGTCATTTGCCGCCACGAAACCGCCCTGATACATCCTGCGGCCTACCTCCAGGATCATCTGTTTTGCCTGTACATCTGATATATATTCCATAGTAATCCTCTCTTCTATGCACGGTTTGTGTGCATTGCACGCTTTCTGTGCATTTATCTGTTTTTCTGCTATTTGACAAGCATCCTATGTTTTTATTCCATAGTATTATTTTATTTGACGCGCGTCAAATATTACTCGTACCTATTTGTACTCTTTTATCTTATTTTTTTCATATTTCTTTGCCGTCTGTCTTATGATAAAATTCAGTTATACAAATAAAATTCGTTGACGAATTAATCACATTTTTTACCACTCAAAAGGAAACGGAGAGGCTTTTATATGAATATTACAGTCTACCTTGGCGCAAATGAAGGAAATGATCCGTGCTTACGGGATGCGGTTTGGGAACTGGGCACCTGGATCGGAGCCGCTGGAAATGCTTTGATCTATGGCGGCTCTAAATCCGGACTGATGGGAACGATCGCTGACAGCGTTTTAAAGGCCGGCGGAGAAGTAACCGGTGTTGAGCCGCAGTTTTTCATAGAAAGTGAATTGCAGCACGATGGCCTGACCCGGCTGATCGTGACAAAAGATATGACAGAACGCAAAACCAAAATGATTGAACTGGGAGATGCTTTTATCGCTTTCCCCGGCGGCACAGGAACCTTGGAAGAAATTGCCGAGGTCATGTCAAAGGTATCTTTAAAGCACTTAAATGCGCCCTGTATTCTCTATAATCTGAACGGGTACTACGACGGTTTAAAATTGCTTCTGGAGCACATGATTGCAAAAGGGCTGTCCTCCAGGGAGCGCCAGGAAGGCATTTATTTTGCTGAAAATCTTGAAGATATCAAACGGATTTTGAAAAATTGATAAATTTCATTTTATACGTATGACAATTTTCTATATAAAGCGTTTTTATGGCAAACCGAGCATACAGATATCTGTAAAAACAATAAAAGTATTTCTGGGATAATATTGCTTCTACGGGAGATGTGATATATATTGGGTCTGATCTCCCCAGCGAATATAGTGGATCAAAGTATACAAACAGCCTGAAAGGAGCAAGCTCCAAGGCAAAGGCAAATGCTGCATCCGGATTACTGGAAATGATAGAGATTGCTGTAGGAAAACACTTTCGTATCAATCAGGAAATGAAGCATAAGAGAGACGCAAAAAATGGATGGTACAGATATGATTCCAAGTTCGCGCTTCCTGTGTATGGAAAAAATGTCAATCCGAATATTCGAATTAATGGTCTGGAAGAAGCCGGGAATGCCCGATCTTCTTCCATAAGCACAAAGCTGCTGTTTAATTTGCATTCATACCGTATTCTTTCGTGCCAAGTTTTCTTTTCCACAAGCTTTCGGCATTTATGATCAGATCATCCGGAACGGACATCGAAAATATCTGCAGAATAGAGAACTGAAAATATCGATACCTGTCCGTTTTTGGTATCCAGAATCAGATATACCGCTTTCACACTGGAAAGCGCCATGCATAATCCTTTTTTCCGTTCTCTAATTAATAAATTACTTTGTTACCTTTTTCCTTATCCAACTGATACAACACCTTATCTATCTGGGAAAATGCTATTTCCGGGCATTTTTCCTGTTGATATTTTCGACAATCTTCTATGTACTGAAGATAGATGTTCGTCAGTATCGATATTTTTGTCATGCTCTTCGGATAATCCATAGTATAAAGTTCCCGATATGCTCTCTGATCAATAATAGGGAATACGTCCGGGTAATAAAAATGAAGTACTGTACTTGCCATTGGCAGCTGCATCCCTTTTGTCTGCAATAATTTTTCTACGACCTTCGGCGTCTTTTCACTCTCCAGTGCCTGTATAGGCGTTTTGATCTCCTTTAATGCCAAAATCGCATCGATCAATTCCTCTGTCACAAATGGTCTGCGGTTCATCTTCCATAAGATAATCTCATTGATAATATCCCTGTTTTCCCGGTAATCTCCTGTTGCTGCATTCGCTGCACGATTCATAATATCTGTACCGTCATCATATGTAAAACGGCTAAGTACTTCCTGATAATCCATGATGTCACCTCAATTTAATTTGTACTCCTGCTACAGCTTTCGTACCTTGTCTTATTTCCGCAATCTTTTGCACTTATTATAGCATTATCTAAAGATTGGGAAAACCATATAATTCTCTATTTTTTATGGTAAAATACAATTAAATAAAGCTTGCGATTGCCTTCGGAGCAATAACGTCTGCGAAAGAAAACTTTAAGCTTATAGTATTAGAAAAATCGGGAGTTGTGGAGGTAAAATATAGATGAATCAAGGTAGAATTATTGTAATCACAGGTGCGCCGGGGACAGGAAAAACTAC
>CAKRRS010000118.1 GCA_934394665.1 uncultured Acetatifactor sp.
AACAGACGCCGGCACTTAGCGGGCGTACTTTGGCCGCTTACGTGCCGCTGCGCTCTGTTTCCGAGCAAAGTGTGCTAGAGCACACCGCGATGTCAGCGTTTCTTATATGCAATCGGGGCTACGGCGACAGGTTAGCTAATTAACTTGCCATTTACTCGAAATCTTACTTAGCCTCGGCTTCCTCATCGGTATCTTCAGCCTCTTCCTGACCATACGCACCGATATGGAACAATTGCTGTTCGCCGGAAGTGGTGACATGCACGCCCTTTTCTTCCAGTTTCAAGTCTTTGACATACATGGTCTTGGTCGTCTGTGGCAGAGTGGCCAGATCAATCTCGATAGGGTCAAGGAGATGAGCAGGATCTGCTTTGTAGTGAACCTCAGCAAGCTCAGCTTCGAAGATACCCTGTACCTTATCTTCGTTTGCATATATAATAGGAACCGTTGCGGATACGACTTCACCGGCTACCAGAGCCTGAAAATCCAAAGCCATATATTTCTTTGTAAGAGGATCAAAATCAATGTTTTTTACCAGAACATCCACATTTTTTCCATCCAGTTCCAGATAAGCCTGTGTGCCTTCTTTTGCATTTTTAATAAAAGCAGCAGCATCCTTCTCTGTGAATTTCAGAGATACATTTTCCGCCATTTCTTTTCCGTACAATACACCGGTGATGAAACCGTCTCTTCTTAATTTCTTTGCCTTTTCGTCAGAATTTCTTTTTTCAGCTTTCAATGTCAACATAATATTGCCTCCTCGATATCTACGTATTCTTCCGTGTAGAAGAGAGCTTATGAGAAGTTCTTTTTTGCACTGTAGATATTATAGCACATATAGAACAAATCAAACGTGAAAATGTCATAAAAATATGATTAAAATATTATAAAATCTGAAAACAATAAAATAGTATAAAAAGTGCGTGTAATATAAAAAGGGAAACACAAAAATTGAGAGATATAAATTAAGCAGATAGGCAGAAACATAAATAATGCAGGAATACATATATTTAGAACAAAAAAGAAAACCAAAGAGCAAGGCATAAAGAGGAATAATGCACGTTATAACGTTACAACAGTAAAGTAAACAGTTGCATAACGATATCAAATGGGTTATACTTGCTACAAATACATTTGAATTTACCGGGAGGACATAAGGATGGATATGAATATTGTATGCCTGGATCTGGAGGGCGTATTGGTACCGGAGATCTGGATCGCATTTGCAAAGGCAAGCGGAATTCCGGAGTTGAAGAGAACGACCAGAGACGAGCCGGATTATGATAAGCTCATGAAATGGAGACTGGGAATTTTAAAAGAGCATGGACTGGGATTGAAAGAAATCCAGGACACGATTGCCAAAATCGACCCAATCCCCGGTGCAAAGGAGTTTCTGGATGAACTGCGTTCCATTACCCAGGTAATCATTATCAGTGATACTTTCTCTCAGTTTGCGGGTCCTTTGATGAAAAAACTGGGATATCCCACCATTTTCTGCAACTCTCTGGAAGTAGCGGATAACGGAGAGATCACCGGTTTTAAGATGCGTGTGGATAATTCCAAATACACGACGGTAAAGGCATTACAGTCTATCGGATTCCAGACCATTGCCAGCGGCGACAGTCATAACGATCTGGGAATGATTCAGGCGAGCAAAGCCGGCTTCCTGTTCAAGAGCACCGAGCAGATCAAAAAAGATCATCCGGAACTGCCGGCATATGAGACCTACGACGAACTGATGGCGGCAATTAAGAAGGCGTTATAGCTGCAAGGAACATATAATTAAGAAAGAACCTATTTAAGACAAACGTTGAAAGAACGTTTGTCAAAGTGGTTCTGAGCAGTTACAAGATATATTCCGAAAACTCTCCCGGGTGGATTCGCATTTCTGCCGGGAGAGTTTTTATGTATACAATCGGGAAAATTCGGCTTGCCGGAATTCGGACATACAC
Organism: uncultured Acetatifactor sp.; assembly: GCA_934394665.1. Taxonomy (GTDB): domain Bacteria; phylum Bacillota; class Clostridia; order Lachnospirales; family Lachnospiraceae; genus Acetatifactor. Next base: position 1,950 of record CAKRRS010000118.1, read on the forward strand.
TGCATTAAGGAACATAAATGGCATGTGATGATATTCCGCAAATCTTACAAGCTTTCTATGAATGTGTTTTAATAGAGAATATTAGTCCACCATACGCGGAAAAATCAATAAAAGGCAAATACAACCAGAATGGGACATGCCATTTCTCAGGGAATCGCAGCACCGTTAGACGCACTGGCAAAACGACTGACGACCTTTGCACAGACCTAAGTAACGCAGACATCGTGCAGGTGTCTGTGTTTTAGCTTGGACAAAGTGGACAAGAATATCTAAAATAGGTATAATACAACCAGGTATGACTTTCGACAGGAAAGTGATAAATAAATGAAACGGTAAAGCAGAGTACAGACAATGAGCGAAACAGTCTGTGTGAAATGAGGTAATCATGGGAACAGATAAAGAACAGACACCCCACAGGCGCCGTGTGCGTTATAAAGGAAAATACCCCAAAAAATTTGAAGAAAAATATAAGGAATTACAGCCGGAAAAATATCAGGAAACCATAGCCCATGTCATTCAAAAAGGTAACACCCCTGCCGGAATGCATATTTCTATTATGGTCAAAGAAATCCTGGATTTTCTGAAGATTCAGCCCGGAGAGACAGGATTTGACGCAACTTTAGGCTACGGCGGACATACGAAAGCCATGCTGGAGCAGCTGCAGGGGAAGGGGCATATCTACGCAACCGATGTGGATCCCGAGGAGTCTGCCAAGACGAGAAAACGTCTGGCGGATGCCGGTTACGGAGAAGAGATCCTAACCATAAAATTGCAGAATTTCTGTACCATAGACGAGATCGCAAAAGAAGTCGGAGGCTTTGATTTTATTCTGGCGGATCTTGGCGTGTCTTCCATGCAGATCGATAATCCGGAGAGAGGCTTTTCATTCAAAGTAGACGGGCCTCTGGATCTTCGATTGAATCAACAGCAGGGAATCAGTGCGGCCGAGCGCCTGGAGACCGTCTCCAGGGAAGAACTCGCGGGAATGCTTTATGAGAATTCCGACGAGCCCTATTGTGAAGAACTGGCGAAGGCAATCACGGACGAGATCCGTCACGGACATCGGATCGATACGACGACAAAACTGCGCGAAGTCATAGAGAAAACCCTGGATTTTCTCCCGGAGAAAGAGAAAAAAGACACCATCAAAAAGACCTGTCAGAGAGTTTTTCAGGCATTGCGTATTGACGTGAACCGTGAATTTGAAGTACTATATGAATTCATGGAAAAACTTCCGGGAGCTTTGAAACCCGGCGGAAGAGTGGCCATTCTGACGTTTCACTCCGGTGAGGATAAATTGGTCAAGCGGGCGCTCAAGGAAGGTTATCGCGACGGCATCTATACAGACTATGCCAAGGACGTCATCAGACCGTCTGCGGAGGAGTGTGTGCAGAACGGCAGAGCGAGATCGACGAAGATGCGTTGGGCAATCCGCGCATAAGCAACGATGCGTATCACAGATGCAAATCGTGATATTGCAACTAGCGAAGATACGATACAGATGATGACTTAGCATTACGAAAGGAGGCGGCATCAGCATGACTGTCATGGAATATATCAATGCACACAGAGAAGACGAGGACCCCTGCGAGTGTGTGATTCTGCCCGACGGCAGCGTGGAGGAACCGCAGCCTTCTCATATCAAAAAACTGGAGGAAATCTCCGGAGAAGACAAACTGACCCTGAACAGCAGAATGGAAAAGAACATGGAGCCGATTTTTTTCATGGTGGAATACACCGGCTGTATGCTCGTGTGGAGTACACGCGTGATCACACCGTCCCACCCGACCGAGGCGCAGGAAGAGACCCTGGAGACACTGTATTTTGCGGCAATGCTTGCTCCCGGATACCACAGGGAGCAGGTGGGACCCGGGTATGAAAAATGCGTCAGAAGCGTAAAAGGCAAACAGTAGCAAGCTCTATTTACAAAGCGCAGCAATTTTGATAAGATAGAAGATACATTACAGAACATACATTCGAAAAAAGGAGCGGCACCATGGCATTTGCACATCTTCATGTCCATACAGAATATTCGTTGCTGGACGGATCAAACAAGATCAAAGAATACGTAGCCAGAGTAAAGGAACTGGGCATGAACAGTGCGGCAATCACTGATCATGGCGTCATGTACGGTGTAATCGATTTTTACCGTGCCGCGAGGGAAGCCGGCATCAAGCCGATTCTCGGCTGTGAGGTCTATGTGGCGCCGAATTCCCGCTTTGACAAGGAGCTGACCGGCGGAGAAGATCGTTATCACCACCTGGTACTCCTGGCGGAGAACAATACCGGCTATGCCAATCTGATGAAGATCGTGAGCCGCGGTTTTACGGAAGGGTACTATTATAAACCGCGTGTAGACATGGAAGTATTACAGCAGTTCCACGAGGGTATCATTGCGCTGTCCGCATGTCTCGCCGGAGAAGTACCGAGATTCATCCAGAAGGGGATGAAAGACGAGGCGAGGAAGGCTGCCAGAAAGTATGAAGCCTGCTTCGGCAAAGGTAATTATTTCCTGGAACTGCAGGATCACGGCATTCCGGAACAGCGTATCGTGAATATGGAATTGATCCAGATGAGCAGGGAACTGGATATTCCGTTGGTTACGACTAACGATGTGCATTATACTTATGCGGAGGATGCTATTCCGCATGATATTCTGCTGTGCCTGCAGACGGGGAAAAAGCTGGCGGATGAAGACCGTATGCGTTACGAGGGCGGTCAGTATTATGTCAAAAGCGAAGAGGAAATGAAGGGGCTGTTCCCTTATGCCTGGGAGGCTGTGGAAAATACCCAGCGGATTGCGGACAGATGCCATGTGGAAATAGAATTTGGCGTGACAAAGCTGCCGAAATACGAGGTGCC
>CAKRRS010000119.1 GCA_934394665.1 uncultured Acetatifactor sp.
ACTTCGTTCTCGGCGAACTCTTTGAACAGCTGTCTCGCCATCTCATGCTCTTTGGATAATGTAAAATCCATGATGTTTCATCCTCCATTATTTATATTGGTGTAACTATACAGGAAACCGGATAACATCGGAACCTGAATCCCGTATAGCTGCTTGATTAACTAAAGTACAAAATGATTACTGTGCATCTACGGGAGTCTTGGTGCGGTCTGCATTGTATACATAGAAGCCCTTACCGGTCTTCACACCAAGGTTGCCGCCACGTACCATCTTACGGATCAGAGGACATGCACGGTACTTGCTGTCACCGGTCTCTTTGTACAGAACATCCATGATAGCAAGGCAGATATCCAGTCCTACGAAATCGCCCAGCTCCAGGGGTCCCATGGGATGATTCGCACCCAGCTTCATAGCTGCGTCGATACCTGCGATATCGGATACACCTTCCATCTTAATGAAAGCTGCTTCGTTGATCATAGGAATCAGAATACGGTTCACTACAAAACCTGCTGCCTCATTCACCTGTACGGGAGTCTTGCCGATCTCTTCAGAGATCTTCTTGATGGTATCCACGGTCTCTGCGGGAGTATTCACACCTGCAATTACCTCAACCAGCTTCATGCGGTCTGCGGGATTGAAGAAGTGCATGCCAATCATAGGACGGGTCAGTCCGTTACCGATCTCGGTAATGGAAAGGCTGGAAGTATTGGAAGCGAATACACACTCAGGCTTGCAGATTTTGTCCAGCTCACCGAAGGTGGTCTTCTTAACTTCCATATTCTCGAATGCTGCTTCTACGATCAGATCGCAGTCCGCACACAGATCCTCTTTCAGACCCGGAGTGATCTTAGCTACGATAGCATCTACTGCTTCCTGGGTCATTTTTCCTTTTTCTACCAGTCTTGCATAACCCTTCTGAATCTTAGCTTTGCCGCCTTCAGCCCACTCCTGCTTGATATCACAAAGAGCTACTTCATATCCTTCTACCTGGGCAAATGCTTTTGCAATGCCCTGTCCCATAGTACCTGCACCGATAATACCTACTTTCATGGTAAATCCTCCTGATTTTGTTTTTATTTCTATTCTATTTCTTGTTTTTCAACAATTACTGATTTTTATGATCTGTCATAACCTTGCATTGCAAAAAGTTTAGCAGTTCTGGAAAGGCTCTTTTACTTTTTCCTTGTTCTTGTCAAGGAAGAAAGCCATACCGTACTTCTGATCCTCTGTCTCGAAGCAGTCGCCGAACAGCTTCTCTTCGATCACTACCGCCTGATCCATATCCACGTCCAGACCTTCGTTGATAGCCTTCTTGCAGTTACGTACTGCAATGGGCGCGTTCTTGGCAATGGTTGCTGCCATCTTCTGTGCTGCTGCAAGCAGTACTTCCTGTGCAGTCTTTACTACATTGCCGTCTGCATCTGTTTCTGCGCTGAACACTTCGTTCACCAGACCGATTCTGTAAGCTTCCGCTGCCTTGATATTGCGTGCGGTGTAGATCATCTGCTTTGCCATACCTGCGCCAACCAGACGAGCCAGTCTCTGGGTTCCGCCGAAGCCGGGAGTGATTCCTAAGCCTACTTCGGGCTGTCCGAATACTGCATTGTCGGAGCAGAGTCTGATATCACAGCTCATGGAGATCTCGCAGCCGCCGCCCAGAGCAAATCCATTGACTGCAGCGATCACAGGGATCGGGAAAGTCTCGATCTTGCGGAATACGTCGTTTCCTTTTTTACCGAATGCCTCGCCCTCTGCCTTCGTCAGAGTGCTCATTTCACCGATATCTGCACCTGCCACGAAGGACTTGGCACCGGCACCGGTGATGATCAGGCAGCGAACTGTTGCCAGATCTACGGCATCCAGGGTTGCATTCAATTCATCCAGCACCTGAGAATTCAGCGCATTTAATGCTTTCTCACGGTTGATGGTAATGGTTGCTACATTACCATTCTGCTCATATAAAATGTAATCCATTTCTTTACCTCATTTCACAATTTCACATTTTAACATGCTTTTTCAAAATCGCACTAAGGCGATAGAAACTCTACCGCCTCAGCGAATTATTTTTTAATTAATCCTCGATCTTAACGATGGTGGAGCAGCCCATACCACCGCCGATGCACAGAGTAGCCAGACCGGTCTTGGCACCTCTTGCCTGCATCTCATGCAGCAGAGTTACCAGGATACGGCATCCGGAAGCTCCTACGGGATGACCCAGAGCGATAGCGCCGCCGTTGGGGTTCAGCTGCTTCTCTACATCAATGCCCAGTTCCTTGCCTACTGCTACGGACTGTGCTGCGAATGCTTCGTTTGCCTCGATGATATCGAAGTCTTCGATCTTCATACCGGTCTTAGCCATTACCTTCTTGGTAGAAGCTACAGGGCCGATACCCATAACCTCGGGACGAACACCAGCCAGAGCGCCTGCTACGAAAGTAGCCATAGGCTTAACGCCCAGCTCCTTAGCCTTCTCCTCGCTCATTACAACGATAGCTGCTGCACCGTCGTTGATACCGGAAGCGTTACCTGCAGTAACGAATCCACCGGGATTGATCGCACGCAGCTTAGCAAGACCTTCGATGGTAGATCCGTGACGGGGACCTTCATCGGTATCGAAGATGATGGTCTCTTTCTTTTTCTTAACTTCTACAGGAACGATCTCTGCCTTGAAAGCACCGTTCTTCTGAGCTTCTTCAGCCTTTAACTGGCTCTTTAATGCGAACTCATCGAGTTCTTCACGGGTAAGTCCCCACTCTTCGCAGATGTTGTCTGCGGTCTTAATCATATGATAATCATTGAAAGCATCCCAAAGTGCATCTTTGATCATGGTATCTACCATGGTTGCGTTACCCATACGATATCCGTAACGTCCCTGAGGAATTGCGTAAGGAGCCATGGACATGTTCTCCATACCACCTGCTACTACGATGTCAGCATCACCTGCCATGATCATCTGTGCAGCCTGGTTGACACAGTTCAGACCGGAACCACATACCACGTTCATGGTAACTGCGGGAACTTCGATGGGAAGTCCTGCCTTGATGGCAGCCTGACGTGCTACGTTCTGTCCCTGACCGGCCTGGATGACACATCCCATATATACCTGGTCAACTGCTTCGGGAGCAACGCCTGCTCTCTTCAGAGCCTCCTTGATTACGATTGCGCCCAGCTCCGGTGCAGGAGTTGTGCTTAAGGTTCCGCCCATGGTACCGATTGCGGTACGGCAAGCGCCTGCTAATACAACTTTCTTTGCCATTTGTTTGTCCTCCACTTTTTTTGTTTTCGTTTGGTTTGCTTTCTGAAATGTTTTAGATTGTTATTTTTTTATCATTTCACTGTTCCCATTTTAACATAGGGGAATCTGTTTTGCAATGCTTTTGTCAAAAAAATAACAAAATAACAAATGAAATTTTTATAAATCACTACGCTTTGATTTTTTCGGTATTCAGACAACTCAAAAAATATTGCATGTAAAAAAACAACCTGCCGGATACTCCGACAGGTTATCTGATACTTCTTATGATTTTCAAGTTCTTATACTTCCGGCTCGATCAGTCCGTAGGTATCTCCCTTTCTCTTATACACTACATTGACCTGATCTGTCTCTGCATTGCAGAATACGAAGAAGCTGTGTCCCAACAGTTCCATCTGGATGCAGGCATCCTCGGGATACATCGGCTTGATATCGAACTTCTTGGTACGAACGATTTTAATCTCGTCGTCATCCGTGTAATCATTCTCTACATAGGCTTTGCTGAAAGAAGCTGCCGCCTGCTGTTTGTCAACGATCTTATTCTTGTACTTTTTCAACTGTCTCTCAATGATCTCTTCCACCAGATCAATGGATACATACATATCGTTGCTTACCTGCTCCGAACGGATAATGCTTCCTTTTACCGGAATGGTCACCTCAATTTTCTGACGTTCTTTTTCAACGCTTAATGTTACATGTACTTCTGTATCGGGATTGAAATACTTGTCCAGCTTGCCGATCTTTTCCTCCACTGCTGCTCTTAATCCTGGTGTAACTTCGATGTTTCTGCCAACAATAATAAACTTCATGCTGATCATCCCTTCCAAGTATTTATTTACAATGGTTTTTGTTGCAACCCTTGTATTTATTGTATAGTCATTATAGCACAATAGCGTTGCATTTTGCAACAATTTAAGGAGTTTTTTACTTGTTTTTGACATTCTGTATGTCAACCTAAAAATCGACAAATCGTGTCATTTTTTGATTTTTATTACATCTTCACAAAACATTTGTTCCTATTTTTTCCTAAAATTATCCTCTTTGAAACACATGTTTTTCTGTGGATAATGTGTATAACTTGGTGTATAAGTAACTTTTATCCTATTTTAGGGCATTTTCAATGTGGATAACTTATATTGAATTTTAGACCTGATTATATCGTTTTTTCGATTGTTTCTATTTTTTTGTATACTTTGTATAGTTTGATTTTGTCAATCCCTTTTTCGTCGCGTAACAATATTTTGACAAATTGCACAATTCATTGTACAACTTTATACTTTTTACCATAATGGCGGATTTGTTTTTTTATATTAAATTGAACGTTAGTTAATGATCATTGGCTAACCGGACGAACTCCCGGAACGGACAGAATGCCTTCTGGTAGCTGTAACGTCTCCGAGTGTGAATTCCCTAAAGAAGTGGATATCATATATGGTAGAGGGACGGGTCGCCTACACGCGCCATCCATGTGCGCAAAAGGTCTTGCCGTGCAAGCCCTGGCTGTCGCGAACATCGTGTTCGCTCCACCCTGTTTCCTGACCACT
>CAKRRS010000120.1 GCA_934394665.1 uncultured Acetatifactor sp.
AAATGATTTTGGTTGATAATGTAGATGATCGGCAGTTTTTGTGTGAACTGGTTGAGAGTATGTGGGAAGAATTGCCGATGAAAAAATCTAAAAAGAAAAAAGGTATCTGATATTTATTATTGAACTTATAATTTTATCAGTTATAACTTATAAAATGGTAATTTAATGATTGAGATTCAGATATAAAAAAGTTCGAAGACCTTGTATTTTCGAACTTTTTTATATTTATATTGAATATATGATTACCATGGTATAATATATATTCATAAAAATGAAATTTATAGGAATGAAATACAGGGGGGAATGGAATGACTATCAGTGAAAGAATATTAAAGGTATTAAAAGACAGAAATATGACGCAGGTTGAGTTTGCAAAACAGGTTGGTATTGCGACCAGTACGATCAGTGAATGGAAGAAAAGAAAGACAAATCCTACTGCGGATAAAATTATGGACATTTGTAGTGTGTTACAAATTACCCCGGAGCAGCTTCTTACCGGAAAAGGAATTGAAGACGAGGAAGAGATTGTTGCGGCAAGCCCGGAGAGTCGGTTTACACCTTATGACATTCAACTGATTGAAGACTACCATGGCCTTAAAGAAGAGCAGAAGAAGAGACTGATGGCTTATGTGGAGGCTTTGAAGAAAATAGAAAGCTTGGAAAACATGTAGTTGTGAAGTCGCAAATTGCGACTTCACGAAAGGACGGTTTATGGGAGAAGTATTAGAATTAAATACAGTAGATAATATCATAAATAGTATTTACATAATTCGTGGACAGCAAGTTATGCTGGATTCTGATTTAGCAAAAATATATGGCTATGAGGTAAAACGATTAAATGAACAGGTAAAAAGAAATATTAAGAGATTTCCGGAAGATTTTATGTTTCAGTTAGTTGAAAGTGAAATTCCAGATTCTTTAAAGTCGCAATTTGCGACTTTAAACATTAATGAAAATAAACGTGGTATGCATATAAAGAAGATGCCATATGTATTCACTGAACAGGGAATTTATATGTTGGCTACGGTATTAAAAGGAGAGTTGGCAGAACAGCAGAGTATTTTCATCATGCATGCATTCAAAGAGATGCGTCATTATATCAGACAGAACAGGCAGTTTGTCACACAATCAGAAATGAATCTGGTTACGGCAAAAGTATCGGAATTATCTGTTCAGATGGCAGGTGTAGTAGATCGGCAGAAACAAACAGAAAAATCAATGGAAGAGATTCGAAAGAGCATTGATGTTATGAATGAGAATTTTATAACAGAGAAAGATTTCAAAAATTTTGTAATCTATAAGGGACAGAAGTTTGAAGCAGATGCAGCTTACATAGATATTTATCAACAGGCAGCAAAATCTATTTATGTGGTGGATGATTATATGAATACCAAGACATTACAACTTCTGTCGCAAAAACAATCCGGTGTTGAGGTAATTCTTTTTACAGAGAATGGTCATGGGAAAAAAGGTTTTCTCACAAGTGCTGTGGTCAATGATTTTATAAATCAATATCCAACACTTAGAAACCGAATATGATAATCTGCGGGCCAAAATGTCATCGCAATCAAATTTCAGTTTTACAGAGACAATCCAATCATCAATATGATAAAATGAAAATAAATATTGGAAAGCAAAAAGGATATAAAAGACCTATGACATTAAAGAAAACAATAGAACAACATAAATACACCATATTGTTTTGTCTCATATTAGTATTTGGTTCTATATTGCGGCTGGTGCAGTTAGGAAAGGTTCCGGGCGGTTACCAGATGGACGAGGCTTATGGGGCTTTTAATGCGTATTCGCTGTTTCACAGCGGGATCGATTCCACAGGACACTCCTATCCTGTGTATTTTGAGTCCTGGGGCGGCGGGCAGAATGCACTGAACTCCTATCTCATGCTTCCTCTTCTGCTCTTCACTGGTGGAAGGATCACACCGCTGGTAGCAAGACTTCCGCAGGCCATTGTGGCAATTTTATCTCTGGTGGCGGTTTATTTTCTGATGAAAGAGATGGTGGATGAAGCGGCTGGACTGTGGGCCATGCTTCTTCTCAGTGTATGTCCCTGGCATATTATGATGTCAAGATGGGGGCTGGAGTCCAATCTGGCACCCGGGTTCCTGCTTTTTGGACTGACCTTTTTTGTTTATGGCCTGAAAAAACCGAGATTACTTATTCTGTCGGCACTTTCCTACGGTTTGAGCCTGTATTGTTATGCGACCATCTGGCCTATTGTTCCACTCCTTCTGTTGTTGGAATGGGGATACGGATTTCTTACAAAGACTTTGAAGATCAACAAATACTTCGTGATCCATGTGGTGATCATTGGATTACTGGCACTTCCGTTGCTGGCGTTTTTGCTGGTAAACAGAGGAATCCTCCCAGAGTTCTCCATAGGCCCTTTTTCGGTCTATGTAATGACGGATTTCAGAGTGAATGAAATAGCATCCTCTTTCCGTGATATTTTATACAATTTCAAAAATCTGCTGTATCTTCTGTATCGGCAGGATATCGGTCGTCCCTACGATGTGATCATGCCGTTTGGATTTTTCGGAATCACAGCCAGAGTACTGAGCTTTCTGGGAGTTTTTTTACTGGTGATCCGCCTGATCCTGGCCTTACAGAAGAGACAGACAACATTATTATGGATGATATTCTTTCAACTGACCGGCGCATTGCTGCTGGGATTACTGGTTACCGTGGGAATGACCCAGATCAACTGCATCTATATTCCTCTTGTTCTGTGCGGAGCATTGTGCGTGTCTTCTTTGACAGATTTTCTGAGGAAAAAAGTGAATTTCTATGGAAAAATTGCAGTAAGCATTCTTTTGGCAGCACTTCTGCTGGGGGAAAATGTACAGTTTGAAAAGGCATATTTTACTTCTTATAAAGAGCTGGTCAGTGCCTATTTTCAGGAAGGCAGCGAGGAAGCCGTACAGAAAGCCATGGAGATTGCGGCGGAAAGCGGTCGTGAGATCGAGATCGAAGATGCCATCAAATATCCCAGTGTTTTGCTCTACGGAGAGATTGACGCTGCAGAATACCTTGCCAACAGGAACTTAAGCGATGTACCTCCCAAGCCGAAGGATTTTCTGGGAAAAGGAATCCGCTTCACCATGGGAATCGACTGGGAGCACATCGACAGAAATAAGATATATATCATTTACTATACAGATGCGGAAAAATTCAATGGATTCACTCTCCTGCCATACCGGGACTGGTATGTGGCATATTAATATTAAAAAAGCCCTCACATAAAAATGTGGGGACTTTGCATATCAGAAAATGTCTTTATTCACGCACTCAGATCCAGATTCTGTCCAATCAGTGCAGCGGCATCGGCAGATTTTTTGTTCTGCTGATAAGGATTGCTTTCGTCACGGTAGCTGATCTTGGTCGTGGTGGTGCCACCGGCGGTGTAGACGGTGCCGCATTCGGGACATACCGCGGTCCGCAGGGACACTGTGGCGGAGAGAACCTTGCCGTTGTTCTGTGCGGCCTTGTTGTAAGCGTTCGTTACATGCTCCTGTTCGTGGGCACGAACTCTGGAGGAGGAAGCCTGTGGTGAAATATGAGATGCAGATTTGAAGGAGACCATTTCGTTGGAACCATCCTGATATTTCCGGTTCTTGCAGGTTTCGCATTCTGCGGGAGAAGACTTTTTGCCGGGCTTTTCTACATCGGATTTTCCGGGATTCAATACAACACCTTTCTCCTCGGACTGTGCGGAGGATACCGAGCCGGCAGAATAACCGTATCCGTAATTACCGGACAGACTATAATTATTATAATTACCGATTCCGTAAATACCTGTCATAAGGCTTCTCCTTTCTGCATAATGTTTTCATTGGTTGATTTGATATTCTTCTATTTGCCCTCATTGTAGCACCTGTATCTGGTAAGGGCAAGTTAAGATTACTGAAAAATCTGCTCAACTTCTGAAATCACGGAGGTCGTACCTAATATTACAATGGGATCCGAAAAAGAATCCGCCAGAGTAAGTGCCTGTTCCACCGAGTCTGTCCATTCTGCATCAATGCCCGCTCCCGCTAATGTCTCTTGCTGTTTTTTGGAAAAATGATAGTGCGGATTTCCGGATCTGGTGAGAAGGATCCGGCTTGCCGTTTCTTCCATGGACCGAACCACCCCGGCATAATCCTTATCCTCCGGAATTCCCACAATAACAGTGCAATTCCGAACCCCCAGATGTCGCAGGACTTCCTTTACATTCTCACAGCTGGCGGCATTGATACAGGCATCCAGCAGAACAAACGGCTCGGAACGCAGGACTTCCATGCGTCCCGGCCAGTGCAGCAGAGACAGATTTTTCCGGATGTCTGGCAAAGAAAAAACTGCGGATTCCCTGCGCAGATCAGACAGCACATCCACACACACAGCAAGTGCCAGAGCACAGTTTTTCGCCTGATGTTCTCCCAACAACGGAATTTGTAAATCCGCATAAATGTTGTCTCCGATTTCAACATCAAACTGCATTCCGGAGCAGGTATAACGGATGTTTTCCGCATGAAAATCCCGACCGTAGATCTTATAGGGAATATGCAGAGTTTCGGCACGGCGCTGCAGAACTTCCAGAACTTCCGGTTCCTGCTCCGCAAAATAGACACACTTCTGCTCTCCGGTGATAACGTGGGATTTATCCTCTGCAATGGCAGTCAGCGT
>CAKRRS010000121.1 GCA_934394665.1 uncultured Acetatifactor sp.
CAGACGTCGGTACTTAGCGGGCGTACTTTGGCCGCTTATGTACCGCTACGTCTGTTTCCGAACGCAAGTGATGTCAGCGTTTCTTATATGCAGCCGGGGCTACGGCGACATGTTAGCCAGTTCGTTTGCCAATCAACTAACTTTCAAGTTAGACAATAACCCTCAATATTCCTGCTGAAACAGCGATCGGCAACGATATCTTTCTGGGCGTGTTTTCTCCTTCAAACAGGATCTCCGCCACCTTGTCATCTCCTGACAGGATCGTCCCGGTTCCGTACTTTTGATGCTGCACCTTGCATCCGGGCGCACAGACCGCAATCGTGTGCTTCATCTCCGCTGCGGAAAGTTTCCTGACAAAGTTCTTTTGCGCGTAAGCAGGTGTTTGCATAACTGTCTGGGATTTCAGATTTACATTTCTTGTTTTTTCTTGCAGCATTCTCTTTTCAGTTGCAGTCGATCCCAATACTTCTTTGGAAAAAGCAGAGGTCAGATTGGGACCGAACGTAAACAGATAGAGCTGTTCTTTTGCACGGGTCATTCCCACGTAATACAGCCTTCTCTCTTCCTCATAGGCATTTACCTCCGGAGAATCCGGTCTGCTGCCCTTAGGCGGAATCTGCGCCGGCAGAATTCCTGCCATCATATCCGCAAGATAGACCCTGTCGTACTCCAAGCCTTTGCTGGAATGGATCGTTGACAGCACCAACTTGCTCTCAGGATCTCCGCAGCCATCCCGAACCATCTCCTGTAATTTTTTAAGTCTTGCAGGAAAATCAAACAGACTCTCTTCTCTCTCCCCCAGCACCTTCAGGATCTCGGCTTTTCCGCTGTCCATGCTGTGTTTTTCCATATAATCCTGATATCCCATATAATGCAGGATCCGGTAAATTGCCTTCCCCGCGGATTCATAACGCATATTGTCCAGATGCGTTGCCAACGCTTTGCATTGCTTTCTGGTATAGGCAGACACCTCTGACATCTCCGCTACGGTATCCAGCAATGTCAGACGCCTCGTATTTGCCTCCACAGCTTCCATGGCCGCCTTTTTATTGATTCCGGCATTCATTTTGTAATAGATACGTAAGAACGTCTCGCTGTCCCAGGGATCCAGGGACAGACGGATAAAATCACAGATATCATTTACGACCGGATGGGAGAAAAAGGTCATATCTGTGTTTTTCATGCGATACGACAGTCCTTTTCGTTCCAGCATATCTATCATGGGAAGTGCACTTTCGTTATTACGATACAAAATGGCCGTCTCCTGTTCACAATCCGCTGCTACTTTTAACAGATAATTGTACTGTCCCTGTCTGGATACTGCCTTGATCTCCGTGGCACAACCGCCAGCGGCTCTTGACGCCGTCATCTTCTTCGGATGTCTGTTTCGGTTTCTCTGGATCAGTGCATCTGCCGCCTCTACGATCTCCTGTCTGCTGCGGTAGTTCGTCTCCATGAGCAGCACGTTGGCTAACGGATGCCTGTCTTCAAAGGAAACAAGTGCCTGCGGATACGCCGCACGGAATCCGTAAATACTCTGATCCTCATCTCCCACCATGAACAAATTCCGGCTCTCTGCCGACAGCAGGTCGATCATGTCATGCTGGATCTTCGAAGTGTCCTGTGCTTCATCCACACAAAAATAACGGTACTGTTCCCTGAAATGAGACAGTACCTCCGGATATTGCTCCAGAATGCGCAGTGCATAAATCATCTGGTCATCATAGTCGATTTTCTGCATCTGCCGCAGCTTTGTATTATAAGCCTTGAAAATCTCCGGGAATTGCTCTACTTCCGTATCCATCTCGCGAATCTCCTGTGCCGTCAGGCGCATGTTCTTCGCATAAGTAATATCCAACTGTGTTTCCTTAATATCGCTTTCCGTCGCATACTTTCCCGTTACTTCCAGAAACGACTGCTTGATTGCCGCCGCAGCTTCTTTGTCTGCCACCTGAAAAGGTATCTTCCCCGTCCGATAAGCAAAATACTGCAACACCTTCTGGGAAATGCCGTTAATCGTCCGAAATTCCAGTCTCCCGGCATCCGCTTCCCCAAACAAACCGGCAAAACGTCTGCGCATATCATTGGTAGCCGCCACCGTATACGTTACCGTCAGAATAGACTCCGGTCTGATTCCCAGGCAATAAATCATATATCCCAAACGGCTTACCAACACCGTCGTCTTACCACTGCCCGGTACCGCAAGAAGCAGTACCGGACCTTCTGTCGCCTGTACTGCCTGCTGCTGTTGTTCATTCAATTGCATCTGATACTTCTGTATAAATTCCGTAAAGTTCAATCTGTCATCCTGCCTTTAATACCTTTTCATTTTTTGCAAATTTCAGTTTTTCATGCTTATGCTTCCTATCAGTCTGTTGTTTTTAACATCTTTACCTGAATCAGTTTCATTGCCGCAATCGCTGTTTTATGTGTTTCCGGTGTTACACAGGCACATGCATCTTCGATGACACAGATTTCCGCTTCCGGAATGGATGCTTTCGCAATGGTTACATTACTAAGTACACAGATTCCCGTGCAGAATCCGACAAAATCAATCTCTAACTGCGTGCCATAGGTATTCCAAAGCTTTTGATAAGTAGTTACCAGATCAATTGCTCCAAATGTCGGTTTTTCAATTATCTGGATTCGTTTAAGCGTATAGTTTTCGGTAACTGCCGTCATAATCTGCGTGTTGATCTGCCAGCCATCCGTTTCTCTGATGCAATGCGGCACCGGTAAGTTTTGTCCTTCTTTTGTTTCCAGATAATTCTCTTTATGCGTATCCATTGTGAGAATCACCTGATCATAATTTCCATGTTTTATAATGTCTATAATTTTAGGTACGGCAGCTTCACATTCTTTATTCCCCAATGCTCCCGTAATGAAATCCTTCTGTGTATCAATTACCATTAAAATTTTATGTTTCATACTTCGTCTCCTCCATATTGACAGGCTTTGGATGGTCTCTTCTATTTGCTGATACAGGTTTGAAATGTATTTAAAAAAATCCGGAACTCTGTATCCGCCCTATGGCGAATACAAAATCCCGGAATGATTTAATTGTCTGCTATTCGATTAGAATTAAGCGTTCATCTGTGCAGCAACTTCTGCAGCGAAGTCCTCGTTCTTCTTCTCCATACCTTCGCCTACTTCGAAACGAACAATCTTAGCGATAGTCAGAGCCTTATTTACGCTCTCCAGATACTTCGCTACGGTCTGCTTGCCGTCTTCCGCCTTAACGTAGGTCTGGTCTAACAGGCAGATCTCCTTCAGCTGCTTGGATACACGACCGTCAGCAAGTCCCTTGAAGATCTTGTCAGATACGATAGCATCCTTATCAGCCATAGCCAACTCAGCCAGAGCAGCAGCAGCTTCCTTGGACAAGAAGTTGAACAGATAGTTCATGTTGCTCTTCTTCTCTTCGTAGATAGCCTTATCTTCGTCGCTCCATGCAGAACTGTTCATAGCCTTATCGATCAGTTTGTTCAGGATAGGCTTAGGAAGAGATGCTGGATCGTTCAGAGCTGCGTCTACAGTGATCTCCTGCAGCTTAGCCAGCTCCTCAGCAGAGATATCATTTCTGCTGATGTAGGTAGGGTTCATAGCTGCTACCTGCATTGCGATGTTGGTCAGTGCTTCTCTTGCAACATCATCGGATGCACCGTTTGCTGCTACGATAACGCCGATACGTCCGCCGCCGTGGATATAGGATACTGCAACGTCACCGGTTACTTTCTCAAAACGACGGATAGACAGCTTCTCACCGATGGTAGCGGTCTTCTCTACCAACGCGTCCTTCACGGTTGCGCCTTCAAAAGGAGTAGCCAGCAAAGCTTCCATATCCTCGCCGTCCTTGCCACCCTGCAGATCGGATGCCAGCGCAACTGCGTTAACAGCCTCTACGAAAGAGGTGAAAGTCTCGTTCTTTGCAACGAAGTCGGTCTCGGAGTTAACTTCGATTACGCAAGCGGTCTTGCCGTCAGCGGAGATTGCTGCACGTGCAACACCTTCTGCTGCGATACGGCTTGCCTTCTTCTCAGCTTTTGCCTGACCATTTTTTCTCAGGTATTCAACTGCTGCGTCCATATCTCCATTGGTCTCGTTCAGAGCCTTCTTACAATCCATCATACCTGCTCCGGTCATTTCACGGAGTTCTTTTACCATAGATGCGGTAATTGCCATTTTTTTGTCCTCTCTTCTTATTTGATTATTATTTTATCTGCAAGAACCCAGACCGTAATGCACCTACATTGCAATCTGGGTTCTTCTATTTGCCTGTTCATTTGGAATGAACAATTATTCAGCGTCAGCTGCAACCTCTTCGATATCCTCAGCATCGGTAGCTACGTCAGCGTCGCTGTATACAGCTTCGCCCTGCTTAGCTTCGATCACAGCATCAGCCATCTTGGATACGATCAGCTTAACAGCTCTGATTGCATCATCGTTACCGGGGATGATGTAATCCAGCTCTTCGGGATCACAGTTGGTATCGCCGATACCGATCAGAGTGATGCCCAGTGCATGAGCTTCCTGAACACAGATTCTTTCCTTCTTAGGATCTACAACGAAGATTGCATCGGGAACTCTGGTCATGTTCTTGAT
>CAKRRS010000122.1 GCA_934394665.1 uncultured Acetatifactor sp.
GAGTCATAGTTATCCTGGTTATCAATTCCCCCAAGGATCGGATCCCCTACAATATTGCCATTTCTATCGACAAGTATTGTTGTAGGAAATGCCATAATATCAGAGGCATATTTACCAGCATCGGAAGCAGAGTCAATGGAAAGATTGCGGTACTGTGCACCCTGGCTTTCAAGAACGGCGGCAGCTTCTTTCATGGCAGCTTCATTGCCGTCGAAGGTTTCGGTATTGATGCCGATGACTTCGCCGCCCATTGTTTTGAGCGTATTGTTTAATTCGTCCAGCTTAGACAACTCAGCAACACAGGGCTTACAGCCGGTAAACCAGAAATTGACGACGGTTACTGCATTTCCGGAAAACAGACTTTCATCGACAGAATTACCATCAAAATCCTGACCGGAGAAATTCCGGAAGGGAGAGGCAGCTTCGGAATTGTTTTCCGGAGCAGTAGGATCGGATGTGGTAGTTCCCTGTTCCAGTTCTGCAATCTGTTCTTCGATCTTCCGTATGGCTTCCATATCGTCCGTAAGAGTTTTCAATTCATCCTCTGTAAAGGAGTCCTTGTTTGCTTCGACGGTATCAGCCAGATAATCAGCATAATTTTTGCTGGGATCAGCACCACTTTTGCTCATCATGCCGAATACCTTGTTCCATACAGCCTCATGATCCGCAAAAAGCTGGTTCTCCTGCTGATACAGATCATCCAGCGCGGTGTTGGAGCTGTCTGTGGATACGGTGCCGGTTTCCGTCAGAGACGCATTGGTTTTGTCCGTGCCGGCAGCATCTGTTGTGCCGCAGGCTGTAAGCAATAAAGCTATGCACAGTGTTAAAATAGTAAGGAATTTTTTGTTTGTTTTCATGATTGATTTCTCCTTTAAGTAATAGTAATATGATTATTTTCCCATAAACCGGTAGTGGATCGCATCCTTGGGACAAGCCTTGATGCAGGCTCCGCACCGTATGCATTCCGGATGGTCCGGATGCTTGCACACATCCACATCCATTTTACATACCTTTGAACATTGACCACAACCGATACATTTGCTGTCCTCCACCTTAATATTAAGAAGGCTGACCTTATTAAACAGCGAGTAGATCGCACCAAGAGGACAGATCCATTTACAGAAGGGTCTGTAAAATAAAATACTTAACACGACAACTGTGATCAAAATAAAGCATTTCCAAGAAAAGAGTTTTCCAAGTGCGGACCGTATGGCTGCATTGCCCAGAGAAAGCGGGATAGCTCCCTCCAGAACGCCTTGTGGACAAATATATTTACAGAAGAAAGGGTCGCCCATTCCTATAGAGTTCGTTACGAGCAGCGGCAGAAGGATAACGAAAACGATAAGAATCATATATTTCAGATATCTTAGCGGCTTCAGTCCTGCTGTGGAAAATTTTTTCCCCGGGATTTTATGAAGTAAATCCTGAAACCATCCAAACGGACACAAAAACCCGCATA
Organism: uncultured Acetatifactor sp.; assembly: GCA_934394665.1. Classification (GTDB taxonomy): domain Bacteria; phylum Bacillota; class Clostridia; order Lachnospirales; family Lachnospiraceae; genus Acetatifactor. Next base: position 1,460 of record CAKRRS010000122.1, read on the forward strand.
TAAATCTTCCAAGTGTCACACCCAGTAAAATAAAACACCCCGTGACATAATATGAAAATTTAAATCGGGAGGATCCGATCACCGCCTGAAATGCGCCAATGGGGCACGCTCCCGTGGCAGCAGGACAGGAATAACAGTTTAATCCCGGTACACATACGGTCTTAGCGTTTCCCTGATATATTTTGCCCTTAAAAAAATTAGGGATGTGAATATTAGTAAGCAGTGTGGCAGCAGCCTGTATCCATCCGCGCATCCCGGCTGCCTGCCCTGACAATGATTTTTTTCTCTTATCCAATTCCGACACACTCCAGACATAATTTTATTGCTTTACCAAGCACGACAGCCGCTTCGCCTCTGACTGCACCGTAGCCGATCATAGTGATCCCGGTGACGAGCAGAACGATCTGAGATATTTTTCTGCACTTCAAGTTATTGTTACTCCTTTCGATCGTGGTATTTATTGACCAGTTGACTTCGCTATTATACAATAATTGTTGTAAAATCTTTGTTAAGGTGGGGAAGGAATTTTGAGATTATTCATTGTTGAGGATGAAAAAGAAATATGTGATACAGTTGCGAAAAGTCTGTATGACGCAGGATATGAGGTGGATACCTGTTATGATGGGGAAGAAGCTCTTGCAGGTATCCTGACGGAGAACTATGATCTGGTCGTTCTTGATCTGAATCTGCCCGGCATGGATGGAATGGAGATCCTGAAGGAACTCAGGCAGGAAAATGAGGAGACGAAGGTTCTTATATTATCTGCAAGAGGGCAGATAGCGGATAAGGTTGAGGCGCTGGATGCAGGGGCAAATGATTATATGGAAAAACCATTCCATCTACAGGAGCTTGAGGCACGTATCAGAAGCCTGACCAGAAGGAAGTTTGTACAGAAGGATGTATGTCTGGAAAGCGGTGAGATAAAGTTCGATACCGTAAGGCGTGAGGCTTATGCAAAAGGAGAAATGGTATCTCTGACAAGAAAAGAAAATGGTATTCTGGAATATCTGCTTCTGAACATGGGCAGACCGGTAAGTCAGGAGGAATTGATGGAGCATGTCTGGGATGCATCTGTGGATAGCTTTAGCGGAGCGATCAGAGTACACATGTCTTCCCTTAGAAAAAAGCTTAAGGCTGTGCTGGGATATGATCCGATTCTGAACAAGGTGGGAGAAGGGTATAAAATACGAGAGGAGTCCGATAGATGAAAAAAATATCGCTGCAGTGGAGACTTACCTGCATCATTACATTATATATAGCGGTGATATGTGGATGCGTGACGATGCTTGTCTATAGAAACGGCGTGTATTATATGGATTCCCTGCAAGAGGCTGTGGATACACGGGGAGATGCTCAGCCGGACGATGCGGAGGAAATATATATCAGCATTCCGGAGGACAAGTGGGATGAGTTCGCTAATGACTTTTCTGTCCAGGTGTATAATAATAAGGCGGACTACAGGAAAAACAGCTTGATCATTTCAGCAGTATTGGCTCTTCTGGGTGGAGTGGCAACCTATTTTATAAGTGGGCATGCACTCAGACCGATCAGAGAGTTTTCTGACAAAATCGAAAAGGTGCAGGCGCAAAATCTGGCAGATTCACGGATAGAAGAAAACCAGGTGAAGGAACTGAACCAGCTTAGCGTTTCGTATAACCGGATGCTGGAACGTCTCTCGGCTGCATTTGAGATACAGAGACAATTTACTGCAAATGCAGCCCATGAGCTTCGTACTCCATTAGCCCTGATGCAGGTACAGCTGGATCTGTATCATTCCAACAGTCATCCGGACAATGATGCAGACACGGTACAGATGATAAAGATGGTTACCGAACAGAACGACAGACTCAACAAAATGGTAAAGACACTTCTCGACATGAGTGAGCTTCAGACGGTAGGAAGGGATGATGAAATTATCTTAGATGCTCTGGTGGATGAGGTATTGGAGGATCTGGAACCGCTCGCAGAGGGCAAAAATATAAGACTGATCGGAAAATGCAAGGATATAACGATGGTCGGAAGTGATATCCTTATTTACCGGCTGGTATACAATCTTGTTGAGAATGCCATAAAATATAATCATTCGGGCGGGCAGGTTACAGTAACCGCAGACCGGAAGGAAAAACATGTATATCTGTCAGTGGAGGATACGGGAGCCGGAATCCCTGAGGAACTTAAGGAACGTGTATTTGAACCATTTTTCCGGGTGGATAAATCCAGAAGCCGGGAGCTTGGTGGAGTAGGACTGGGACTTGCCCTGGTTCGCGAAATTGTAAGAGTGCATGATGGCAGTATTGCGGTGAAGTCCAATCCATCCGGAGGGACGATCTTCGAGGTGGTTTTGTAAATTGTAGCAGAACAGGGTGTTTGAAGAAGTATGATCAGAGTATTACAAAAAGCAGATATCGAACGAGTTGTTGATATATGGTTAGACACCAACTTAAAAGCACATTATTTTATCCCGGGGCAATATTGGAAAAATAATATTGATTTAGTGAAAGAAATGTTGCCACAGGCAGAGGTCTATGTGTATGAGAATGACTGCCAGATAGAAGGCTTTATAGGGTTAAATGATGAATATATGGAAGGCATTTTTGTTCGAGATGAAATGCAGTCGCAGGGTATAGGTAAGCTCCTGTTGAATTTTGTAAAAGAAAAAAAGACGAAATTATACTTAAATGTTTACCAAAAGAATACACGTGCAATTCACTTTTATCAACGAGAAGGTTTTGAAATCCAACGAGAAGGATTGGATGAAGTTACCGGGGAAAAAGACTATGTAATGGTATGGCAGCGTGGAAAATCTTTGTAGGAAGAGTGGAAATTCCCAAATTGTCGAAAACATTGCAGGAGAAAGTAAATGAGAACAGAAAGCGTCGAACTTACCGTTTTATGCTTAATACATAAAAATGGCAGATACTTGTTACAGGACAGAATAAAAAATGACTGGAAGGGATATACACTTCCGGGAGGTCATATCGAGCCGGGGGAATCCATCGTGGATGCGGTGATAAAAGTTGTGGTGAAACGG
>CAKRRS010000123.1 GCA_934394665.1 uncultured Acetatifactor sp.
TCTCCTCGTATATTGCATATTTCTGTTTTCTTTCGTCTGGTCAAACTTCGTTTTCCATCCAGGAAAACCTCAGCTCCGGGTACTTTCTCATACACTTTCAAAATAACCGTCGACAAATAGTCACGCTATATCATACATCTCTCTGCAGATCTTTTTCCCGGTTTCCGTCCGGAAAATATTCTGATAGGCGTTCTGCAAGGCTTCTTCAGACAGTTCGTCCTCACACATATTTACAAGAAAATCCGCTTCCACCAAAATCTGATAATCGATTCCATCTATATTGTTGTAGGTATGATGATGAGCGATCAGGTACTGTACACGCTCGGAAACTTCTCCGGAAAAGCCAAGATCAGCCAGCAGTTTTTCAGCCATGGCCGGGCCTTCTTTTTCCTGTAATTTTCCGTTACAGTTTCCGTATTTTTCTTCACACAGATGGATGCCGATATCATGAGTCAGTGCTGCCGTCTCCAAAATAAATAAGGTCTTAGCATCCACATTCTCCAGTTCCGCAATCAGTTTCGCATAGCTGTGTACCTTGCAAAAATGCTGAATGCGTTTTGCATCTCCATGGTAAAGTTCGATCATTGCCATATGTAATTTGTTGATCATTTTATTTTCCTCCTGCCTCCGAAACATTCTACTGGATCTTTGATACAATCCCTTCCTCTGTCAGTGTCTGCAAACATTCCTGTGCATCTTCATCATGCATCATCTGCCACACCTGCTCCATACCGGGCGCCAGCGGCTTCTCCAAAAACTCTTCTCCGGAGATCCAGTAGACCTTTCCCTCCTCGGATGAGATCAATTTTCCTTCATATTCCGACGTTTTATATAAAAAGCCCACATTCCTTATATCCCCTGTCATCCAGTGATAAATGCCGGTCAGTCTGGGATTTTGAATTGTCAGTCCGGTCTCCTCATAGATTTCCCGGATCACCGACTCCCTAAAGGTCTCCCCAGGCTCCACATGCCCGCCGGGAAACGTCGTTCCCGAATAATTCTTCCCCACCTTGTCCAGCGCCACCACATTACCCTCTTTATCATAGACCATACACATATTCATGAAAATCACTTTTTCAATTCCAGCCATTACTCTCACTCATTTCTCTAAGATAAACTTAATATAACATAATCTTGCCATGCCGGCAAATCGAGTTAGTGTAACTTGAGAGTTACGCGAGCAATGAACATTTCTATTGCTTTGGTGCAAATCGCATCAAAATAGCAAATCAGTACAAAAAAACTTCTAAATCAAGCATTTTTTGTACTGATTTTATTATTTTTTCCATTTTAGCGAAAATAAGCTCTTATAAAAGGTCAAAATCTACTGTTTTTGGGTCAAGTCCTTTTTTGTGTGTAAATTCACTTTCAGTCTATTAGGCTACTGTATTTTATGCGGCGTTCTTGCGGAACTTTGCAAGGATGCTGCTTTGTTTTTCATAGTATTCTGTCATATCGAATAACCGATTACAATTGCTCCAATCATTGTGGTCATCGTACAATATCGCACCTATTAACCTTATGATTGATTCTGTGTTAGGAAAGATTCCGATTACTTTTTCTCGTCTTCTTATTTCGCGATTTTCTCTTTCGATTATGTTACTTGTGCGTAATGCTATTCGATATTTTGATGGAAGATTCATGATTACTATTGCATCTTCAAACCCCGAATCTAAGATTTCCATTGCTTCTCCTGCGATTTCCTGATATTCTTCAATAATTGAATTTTTCAATCTCCGTGCTTCACTAATAGTAGACGTATTAAACATATCTTTTAATTCAGATGCCAGCCCTGAACTATATTTCTTGGGGCATTTGTCAATAATGTTTCTTGTAAAATGTGCCTGACAACGCTGCCATGTTGAGCCTGGAAAACTTTCCTTTATTGCATCCACAAGACCTGTGTGGGCATCCGAAATAACAAAGTCAACACCTCTAAGGCCCCGGCTTTTTAAATTTTCGAAGAATTCCTTCCACGTATCTTTTCTTTCTGAATCGTAAACTTCAAAGCCTATGACTTCTTTATGACCAGAGTTATTGATTCCAATAGCAATATATAAGGCTTTTGAGCGGACACGATGATCCTCCCTCACTTTTAAGTAAATGGCATCGGTAATAATAAAGGAATATCGTTCCGGTAGGAGTCTCTCCTTAAATTGCTTAATGGGAACATCTAATTCCTTACATATTTCAGAGACCGCAGATTTTGAAAAAGTTTCCCCGCAGAGTTCTGTCGTAACCTTTTGAACATTTCTTGTTGAAACGCCCTGAACAACCATTTCCATCATTGTTGCAATCAACGCCTGTTCATTTCTCTGATAATTTTCAAAAAGCATTGTCCTAAATGGGATGTTGCGATGCCTGGGAACCTTTAGTTCTATTTTTCCAATCCTTGTTGTTAGAGAGCGTGTTCTTGTTCCATTTCGGTAATCAGATCTTGCGCTTGAACGTTCATAGTTCTCAGCGCCTAATTGTTCTGCTGATTCAGCTTGTAATACTTGATTAAGAATGGCCTCCATGAGTTTACCAAATGCTTGATCTTTAGATTCCGAAAATAAACCTACAAAAAAATCATAATCTAATGTAAAATGTAATTGAGCCATAGTTCTTATCCTTTCGTAAATTTTGTGTGGTAACTTAATTTTAACTGAAAGTAGAGCTATTGGCTCTTTTTATTTTATTTTTTTAATTTACACCATTATATGGACTTTATCGATTTTAGAAATCCAAGCGGTATTTTTATCGAAGAATCCATGAAAACGCTCTAAAAATTACTGCTTCGGCATAGGATACTTCCATTCCGGCAGTAAATATCAGTCACTGCAAAAGAAAATCACTTCATATTTACTGCTTCTACAGCACAAAATGGATTTTAGGCGGTAAAATCGGAACAGCAAAACAAAAATATACCACCCAGGAAGACAACAAAGTCATCCGGGTGGTATTTAACTAACTCTCAATTTATTTAAAGTACTGCACACCTGACTCGAAGATCTTCATATCCTGCTCGCCATAGATATTCATGGCTACCGCAGTATCTCTTCTCTCGGAATGTGCCATCTTACCGAAGCATCTGCCGTCGGGGGAGGTGATACCCTCGATCGCACAGTAAGATCCGTTGATGTTGTACTCCTCATCCATGGATACGTTGCCGTTCTGGTCAGCGTACTGGGTAGCAACCTGTCCGTTTGCGAAGAGCTTGTCGATCCACTCCTTCGGTGCTACGAAACGTCCCTCACCGTGAGATGCGGGATTGCAGTAGGTAGCACCCAGCGTAGCGCCCTGTAACCAGGGAGACTTGTTGGATACAACCTTGGTGTATACCATCTTGGAGATGTGACGGTTGATGGTATTGAAAGTCAGGGTAGGAGACTCCTCCTTCTGACCGGTGATCTCGCCATAAGGAACCAGTCCCAGCTTGATCAGTGCCTGGAATCCGTTACAGATACCCAGTGCCAGACCGTCTCTCTCATTTAACAGCTTCATGACAGCTTCCTTCAGCTTTGCATTCTGGAATGCGGTTGCGAAGAACTTCGCACTTCCGTCAGGCTCATCACCTGCAGAGAAGCCGCCGGGGAACATGATGATCTGCGCCTGTGCGATAGACTTCTCGAATTCCTCTACGGATTCACGGATATCCTCTGCGGTCAGATTGCGGAATACTCTTGTCTCCACATGGGCTCCGGCACGCTCAAATGCCTTGGTGCTGTCGTACTCACAGTTGGTTCCGGGGAATACCGGAATGAATACAGTGGGCTTTGCAACCTTGTGTTTACATACATAGATACTGTCTGCCTTGTAGACATCACTTGCCACTGCCTCAGTACCCTTCACTGCCTTGGTGGGGAATACCTTCTCTAACTTGGATGTCCAGGAAGCAAGTGCCTCATCCATGGTGATCTTCACATCACCGTATACAAATGCAGGTTCCTCGGTCACGGTACCGATGACGGTGTAATCCAGCTCCTTTTCGTCCAGTGCAGCCAGTTTGTCTGCGGGAATCTCTGCCAGGATATCGCCCAGTCCGTTGTCGAACAGGTCGTCTGTGGTAACCTCATCATCGATCTTCACACCCAGCTTGTTGCCGAATGCCATCTTGGATACGGCTGCTGCCACACCCTTGGAATCCAGCGCATATGCGGATACGATGGTGCCGTTCTCGGTCAGCTCGTGGATCCTGCCATATAATTCTGCCACATTCTCATACATGGGAATGTCGAAATCATCTTTGTCAATAGAGAAGCGCACGAGCTTGTTGCCGGGTGTTTTCAGTTCCGGAGTAACGATGTCACCGGATTTTGCCACATCTACTGCAAAAGATACCAGTGTAGGCGGTACATCAATATCATTGAAGGTGCCGGACATACTGTCCTTACCGCCGATGGAAGGCAGACCGAAACCGATCTGTGCATCATAGGCACCGAGCAGTGCTGCAA
>CAKRRS010000124.1 GCA_934394665.1 uncultured Acetatifactor sp.
CCCTCTTTTCAAACTCCAAAGGGTACAGGGAAGACTTTTTGTTCCGCTGTACCCTTCTTCTCAAACACCAAGGGTACCGGGAAGACTTTTTGCTCTGCTGTACCCTTCTTTTCAAACTCCAAAGGGTACCGGGAAGACTTTTTGCTCCGCTGTACCCTTCTTTTCAAATTCCAAGGGTACCGGGAAGACTTTTTGTTCCTCTGTACCCTTCTTTTCAAATTTCAAGGGCATAGGGAAGACTTTTTCATTCTCTGTATCCTTCTTTTCAAATTCCAAGGGCACAGGAGAATTTTTTTATCTTCTGTGCCCATAAAAGCATCCCAACTAAAAATAGTCAGCCATCTGCGTGGAGTATAGAAAAATATTTGCTTCACTAACTTTCAATTTACAAAAAACACCCCGGTCATAGACCGGGGTGTCACATTTCACATTGTAAACGAATGCAAATAATTAAGCCAGAGGGAACTTGAAGTATCTCTTAGCATTGTTATAAGAGATATCGGTTATGATCTCGGACAGAGTATCGTAATCTGCAGGGAATTCACCGCTCTCTACCCAGTTACCGATCAGGTTGCACAGGATACGACGGAAGTATTCATGTCTGGTGTAAGACAGGAAGCTTCTGGAATCGGTCAGCATTCCTACGAATCCGGACAGGTTGCCCAGGTTAGCCAGGGAGATCATCTGATCCTGCATACCGGTCTTGTGATCGTTGAACCACCAAGCGGAACCCTGCTGGATCTTGGCAACAGCGGTGGAATCCTGGAAGCATCCGAGGATGGTACCGATGGCCTGGTTGTCGTTGGGATTCAGGCTGTAGATGACAGTTCTGGGCAGCTCGTCGGTTACGATCAGAGCGTTCAGGAAGTCAGCCATCTGTGCGGAAGGAGCGTAGTTGTTGATGCAGTCGTAACCGGTATCGGGACCCAGCTTCTCGAACATCAGAGTATTGTTGTCACGCTTACAACCGTAATGCAGCTGCATAGCCCAGTCAAGCTTGTGATATTCTTTGCCGACGAACAGCATGAATGCGGTCTTGAACTTCAGCTCTTCTTCCTTGGTCAGAACCATCTTGTTCAGTCTCTTTAAGAAGATTGCTTCCAGCTCGTCATCGGTAGCGGGATAGTACATTACATATTCCAGAGCGTGATCGGATACGTTACAGCCCATGGATGCAAAGAATGCCATACGGTTTTTCAGAGCTTCCTTCAGGGCTGCGAAGGAGTTGATCTCGGTCATACCTGCTGCAGCAGCCAGCTTCTCCAGATAATCCAGATAATCGGGCTTCTCGATGTTCATAGCCTTGTCGGGTCTCCATGCGGGCAGAACCTTTACATCAAAGCTGTCATCAGCAGCCAGCTTCTTGTGCCACTCCAGAGAATCGATAGGATCATCGGTAGTGCAGATCAGGGTAACGTTGCTCTGCTTGATCAGGTTACGTACGCTCATGGAAGGCTGATGCAGTTTTTCGTTGCACAGGTTCCATACTTCATCAGCGGTCTTCTTGTTCAGAACGCCGGTGTAACCGAAGTATCTCTGCAGCTCCAGATGACTCCAGTGGAATAAGGGGTTACCGATGGCCTTGCCCAGGCACTCAGCCCACTTACAGAACTTCTCGTAATCGGAAGCATCACCGGTGATGTACTTCTCGTCAACACCACAGGAACGCATGAAACGCCACTTGTAGTGGTCGCCGCCCAGCCATACCTGAGTGATATTGTCGAACTGACGATCCTCAGCAATCTCCTTGGGATTGATATGGCAATGGTAGTCCAGAATCGGTGTTTTTTCTGCGTAGTCGTGGAACAGCTTCCTGGCTGTCTCGGTCTCTAACAGAAAGTCTTTGTCCATAAATGCTTTCATTTTGAAATCCTCCGTTAAAATATTGGTCAGATCCTTAAAAGAATCCGGCGACTGTTGTGATAAAATATATACTAAGGGGTATTTTCAGCTACCCCAGTGCTGTCATGTGAACTATGCGTGATCCGGCTATGCATACCCGGATAATTGCATTCTGTATGACTCAGTGGAATATGAAAACGAGCGCAAGCAATGTCTCATGCATGCTATTTCGTCGTGCCGCGCTTCACCAGTTCTCCGGAGAAAACGGTCTTTTTCGGCATCTCGTTTCCGCCCAGCACACCCATCAATGTTGTGATCAGGTGCTGGCACAGCGTCTCCAGCTTGTTATCAATACTGGTCAGTTCCGGATCACAGCAGCTTACCAGCATGGAATTATTATAACCGATAATTGCGAGATCCTCCGGAATCCGAAGTCCCATTTCGCGGCCGTATTTCAGAGCACCCAGTGCCAGAGAATCGTCGGCGGCGATAATTCCGTGGAAAGAGATGCCCTTGGCATACAGCTTTTTGAGCTGCTCCGCCATTGCCGGGATATCTTCGTGAGATCCCTGATAGAGCTGCAGGAAACTTCCGTTGGTGAGAAGACCCTTTTCTTCCATGGCTGCACGATAGCCGGCCAGCTTTTTTTTGCCGCTGTAGGAAGTGGAGTTATAAAAATACAGAATGTCCTCTACACCGGAATGGATCATTTCCATTGTGGCATCATACATAGAAGTAAAATCATCCGATACAATGCTGTAGACATTGGGAGCGTCTAACGCTGCGTTCAACAGCATCACGGGCACCTGTGCCGCAGCATCGAGGATGTATTTGTTGTCATCCTCTTTTTCGTAAATGAAATTGGAACCTACTAATATAATGCCGTCCACTTTTTTGGTGATCAGCAGATTCATGGAACTTGCCTTGGTAGCAAGGTCATAGCCGGTACAGCATAAAATACTGTCATAGCCGTTGCTGCGCAGCTTCTGCTCGATATAGTAGATTGCCTTGGCCAGATACAGATCCGAACTGTCGGCACACATGATGCCGATCGTCTTCATCGTGTTGAGACCTAAGCCTCTGGCGAATGCGTTCGGCGTGTATTCGTACTGGTTGATGACATCCAGCACCTTTTTCTTGGTCTTCTCGCTTACGTTATTGCTTCCGTTCAATACACGGGAAACAGTGGCAATGGAGACTCCTGCTTTTTCGGAAATATCATAAATTGTCATCTGTGACGTCCTCTCTGCTTTTTGTGTAAACAAAGTATGTAAGAAAAATGTAAGTAGTTACAAAAAAGCTCTATTTGAATTATAACGAAAGACATATCTTTTTTCAAGATACTTTTTCAACTTCTCACATGCCAAAAATTTATCAATATAAAATATTGCTGATAAAATCAGTAGTTTCAAGAAAATGAAAGTTTCTTTTTTTGGTGATTGACGAAACCGGCATTTTGAAGTAAAATGAACCATGAAAGTACTTACATAAGCTTACTGTAATTTAGGAACAAAGACAATGCCCGGGCGGTGTAACAGATTCGTTCGTAAGGCGTGCCGGGGAAAGTAAGTGCAGGTAATAGAGTGCCGTAAGACGGTACAGATAGGATACGCCAAGCGTAGAATGGAGGACAAAATGGATATCTTAAACAAGGCAAAGACCGGTAAAAAGGAAAGACCTATCAAAGTGGTACAGTTCGGTGAGGGTAATTTCTTACGTGGATTCGTAGATTACATGATCGACATCGCTAACGAGCAGGGTAAGTTCGATGGAGACATCGTTCTGATCAAGCCCATCGAGTTCGGTAATCTGGAGATGTTCCACAAGCAGGACTGCCAGTACACGGTATCCCTTCGCGGTAATGTCAACGGTGAAGCCAAGATCATCAATAGAATCGTAACCAGCGTTGCAGACGCTGTTGATACTTATACTGAATATGACAAGTACATGGGACTTGCCGAGATCGATACTTTACGTTACGTTGTATCCAATACCACCGAGGCAGGTATCGTATATGATGATACCGATAAGTTCGAACTGAATCCCCCCAAGACTTTCCCCGGCAAGCTGACCAAGTTCTTATATCACAGATTTGAGACCTTCCAGGGCGATATGAGCAAGGGTCTGGTAATGCTTCCCGTAGAGCTGATCGATGACAACGGTATTATGCTGAAAAAGTGCGTAATGCAGCTGATCGAACTGTGGGGTCTGGGCGATGAGTTCAAGAAGTGGGTAGATGAGGCATGTGTATTCACATCTACTCTGGTTGACCGTATCATTACCGGTTATCCCCGTGCTACGGAACAGGAAGAGTGGGAGAAGCTGGGCTATGAAGATCACATCATGGTAACCGGTGAGCCGTTCGCTCTGTGGGTTATCGAGTCCGCTAAGGATATCAGCAAGGAGTTCCCTCTTCCCGATGCAGGACTTCC
>CAKRRS010000125.1 GCA_934394665.1 uncultured Acetatifactor sp.
TGCCAGCAAAAGAAGATCTGGAGCAGATTATCGAAGCCGGATTATATGCTGCAAATGGCATGGGAAAACAGGCAACCATCACAATTGCGGTAACAAATAAAAAACTTCGAGACAGATTATCAGCAATCAATGCAAAGATAGGCGGTTGGAAAGAAGGATTTGATCCATTTTATGGTGCACCGGCTATTTTAATTGTATTAGCGGATAAAAACTGGGCAAACAGAGTTTATGACGGAAGTCTGGTTATGGGAAATATGATGCTTGCAGCACATTCTCTTAATCTTGGAAGTATCTGGATTCACAGAGCTAAGGAAGAGTTTGAACTTCCGGAATATCAGGAATTATTAAAAGAACTTGGGGTAGACGGAGAGTGGGAAGGAATAGGTCATTGTGCCGTTGGATATGTTGACGGTGAGATTCCTAAGGCTGCAAAAAGGAAAGATAACCGGGTATTTTGGGTAGAATGACAACTTCCGGTTTGCAGAGATGATAATGAAAATGCAAGATGCATAAGGAAGAGAGTATGAGGAAACCACATATTTGGGTAGATGCGGATGCCTGCCCGGTAGTAGGCATAGTGGAAAGAATAGCTGAAAAATATGATATTCCGGTCACACTGCTTTGCGATACCAATCATGTATTGGAATCAGCATACAGCGAAGTGATTGTGGTTGGAGCCGGGGCGGATGCGGTAGATTATAAATTAATCAGTCTTTGTCATAAGGGAGATATTGTCGTATCACAGGATTATGGTGTAGCGGCAATGGCACTTGGAAAAGGTGCTTATGCAATCCACCAATCGGGAAAATGGTACACGAATGATAATATCGACAGGATGCTCATGGAACGCCATCTGAATAAAAAAGCACGTAGGACATCCGGGAAGAATCATATAAAAAACCCGAGGAAAAGGACATCAGAAGATGATGAACATTTCAGGGAATCTTTTGAGAAAATGATACACATGGCGATTGAGAATGGTGGTGCAACCATAGAAGAATTGATAAAGGAAATAAGATAACTTGTTGTTTATCTAAGCTCTGACCATTTACTTGTGAAAATGAACAGGTTATAATAGTTAGTAATATTTAACCGCAAAAAAGGAGACTTACAGCATGCAATTATTGATAAAACAGCGCGTATTTTCCTGGGCAGATACTTACGATATCTATGATGAATACGGTAATCAGAAATATCTTATCAAAAATGAATTCATTTCACTGGGACATCGTCTGCATGTGTATGATATGACACACAAGGAGATTGGATTTATTAAACAGAAATTATTTTGTCTGCTTCCTACATTTGAAATTGAATGGAATGGGAAGCTGATGGGGCATATCGAAAAACGCTTTACACTGTTTTGCCCAAAATACGATGTGGATTTTATTGGGTGGCGTGCGGAAGGTGATTTTCTGGGATGGGATTATGATGTCTATGAAGCCTGCAGTGCGGTAGTTCATGTACATAAAAAGATTCTAAGCTGGGGTGATACCTATGTTATCGAGTACGATGATCCTGAGAAGGAAATACCGGCATTATTGTTGGTGCTGGCCATTGATGCGGCGAATTGTTCCCAAAATAAAAGTTAGACCTAAAGAAGCTATGTGATAGAGGTTATAGATAAATGTTATTGCCGCGGAATGCAGTTGAAAGGGAAAAAGACAGGACTGATCGTTGTAGGAGGTTCCCCCGTAGATAATATACAGTATGAACTGATCAGAAAGCAGTTTGATTGTATGGCAACGCTGGAAGAATTGGAGAATATAGGAAGTTGTTAAGTTAATCGTGCCATAAGGGGGCAAAATGAATTATTTATTAGAAATCGTTATTTTTAATGTCGTCATTTTTACAATTAGCGGCATCTATATGGCAAAGAAGGGGAAGCTTGGCATGATACAAGAATACCCAAAGGCGATACAGGATCGATGCAGAGAGCTTGGATTGATTCAGGAAAGCTCCGCGAAACTTACAAAGAAAGCAACGATAGGAAAACTGGGACTTTTTATCGGATACATATTTTTGCAGACGGTATTGGCGTACTATATCGGCGGTGCACGCACGTTCTTTGAAGGATGGTTTCACGGATATATTATGTGGGTGGCTGAGATGTGGTTTGATGCGTTGGTAGTGGATTGTCTGTGGTTTTGCCATAGTAAGAAGATGATAATTCCGGGAACTGAGGATTTGGTGGATGCTTACCACGATTATTGGCATCATATTAAATATGCAGTGATAGGAATGTTCAGCCAGGCGGTGATTGCTTTACCGGTAGGACTTTTGGTGATGCTGCAATGATTATTCAGACAGGAATGAGAACAGGTAACAAAGCACAGTCTCTCACCTGAGGTTGTGGATCTGATCGCATTTTGTACGAAGAATCCGGCGCCTATGCTTCCTTTTATGGAGCGATTAACGTCGTATGGGCAGTACTGGTTTGTCACGATCACGCCATACGGACGAGATATTGAGCCAAATGTTCCGGATACGGGAACGGTGCCTGCGCCTGCGTGCTTGGCGTGGACATAGGTGCATATGATACCTGCGGACATTTGTGTAAATATTGTTATGCCAATGCAGATGTAAACTTAGTGAAAGAAAACAGGAAAAAGCATAATCCAAAATCTCCGTTTCTGATCGGTGAAAGTATGCCGGGAGATGTTATACATGAAGCGTAGCAGAAGAGCTGGATTGACAGACAGCTTCGGCTTGACTTTTTTTATTAGTAGGTATCATGGAAAGCAACAAATTGTTTCCTTAACAATTTGTATATGAGATTTACAGATAGTGAAAAATAGTGTAAAAATAGTGAAATAATAATGGAAAAAAGCTTTCCTTTTGAATATAATAATATTGAAAAGGAGGGCTTTTTTCATGATTAAGGTAACTTTAACGAACGAAATATTAAAGTATATTACGGAAATCGAGCAAAACCGATATAAAGTATCTTCGATCAAGCTGTCCCAAACCGTTATGAATAAGCTGCGTAAGAACTCAAAGAAAAAAAGTACTTATGCTTCAAATAAGATAGAAGGCAATCCTTTATCAGAAAAACAGGTCGATGAGGTGATTGAGAATGATGAAAGAAAGCATTATTTGAAACCGGAGCAGGAAGTCCGGAATTACTTTTTCGCATTGAATTTTCTGGAACAAAAGATAACTAAAAAAGAGAAATTCTCTAAAAAACTTATTTTAGATGTACAGAAATTGGTAGAAAAAGGGGCATCCAAGGAAAAAATCGGACTTAGAGGACCTATGCCGCCGGGAGTGTTATTTGCCGTATATGACTCTAAGACAGGAAGGCCGGATTATATTCCCCCGGAATATTGTGATATTTCAGATCTGCTGGACGAATTGGTAACGTATGTAAATACGACCGACGATCATCCACTAATCGTAGCTGCAGTGGTACATTACCAATTAGTAACCATACATCCTTTTGAAGACGGCAATGGCAGAACCGCAAGATTGCTTTCCGGCTACATTATGGATTTAAACGGATACGGATTTAACGGAATCGGATCGTTGGAAGAATATTTTGCCTATGATATCGATGAATATTACGAATCCATCCAGATGGGACTTCCTGCATTATATTATTCCGGAAGAGATAATCCACCCCATCCGGAAATCTGGATCAACTATTTTCTGAGGATGGTAAAATTATACTCCGGAAAGGTTTGTGATCTGCAGATGGCTTCCAACGAAGAAGATGTTACTGCCAGCTTATCGTTCCTGAAAGGAAAGGAAAAGGAGCTTTTGCGACTTTTGATCATGCATTATAAAGGGGAATTTACACCGATTGAAGTCAGCAGGAAACTGTCAGTCACGAACAAAACAATTATTAACAGATTAACTGTTTTGGTGAAAAATGGTTTTGTAGTTCCCATACTGGTCAACCAGAGGATCCGATCCTATGAATTAAGCAAATTTACCAGAGACAATGAAGAAGAAATCATGAAAGCTATTCTTTGAAACTGATGTTGCTTAAATAGAAATAGAAATCTGTTTGTTCCTCATTTGTTGTCATATGATAAGATGGGATAAATAAATCGGAATTTAAAGAGGTGTTGAGTATGAAAAGGTGGTTATCTATTTTAGCAGTATTGGGCTGTATAGTAGCGTTGTCTGGAT
>CAKRRS010000126.1 GCA_934394665.1 uncultured Acetatifactor sp.
GTTTTCTTCCTGGCTGCCGTCTTCCCGCTGGGCCTCCTCGGCCAGCGTCTCCGGCTCCTCCGGCTGAGCCAGCGCTTCCGGCGCTTCTTCCTCTGCTTTTTCCTCTTCCTCTGCTTTTTCCGCTTCCGCCTTTTTGCGCTGAGCCTGTTCCTCGACAAGGCGGCGGCGTTCCTCCGCCTCCTCTTTCATGAGCTGCTCTTTGGTGAGTTCTTCTATGAGGACTTTTCTTATCTCAACGTCCGGAAGGTCGTAATCTTCGGTAAGTTCTTCGATGATCTCGCGGATAAACTTTGGTTTTATCGTCTTTTTCTTTTCGCGCATCGGCGCCGGAAGTTTTCTGTCCTCGGCGTCTTCGAGATAGCCTTTCAGAATAATGTAATTATACATAATTCCGTGGTAGATATCCCGCTGGAACGTTTCGGAAATGACGGGGTTCTGCTCGACCACGCTTATCGCGTAACCGATGTCGTCGTATTTGCGCAGAAAGTCGTAAAGAACGACCGCGACCTTATAATCGGGGTTTTTCTTCAGGACGTTTGTTTTTACGACGTTTCCCTTTACTCTCGGGGCTTTTGAAAGTTCCTTTGCAAAGGGAGTGTTCATAAACATTGCAAGGACCCGGTAAATTCTCGAAATTCTCGAAAAGACGTTTCCGTTCTTTTCGTCGGTCTCAAGAATCCCCTCTTTTTCCTTGATATGCAGGTTCATATTCATGTGGACGGTTTCGGAGGCGGACTCCATATCCGACTGCATTTTGAGGTTTGCGCCGAATTCGTCGCCCATGACTTCGAAAATAGCGTCGTGACGTATCTTGACGAAGTGATAAGCGTTTTCAAGGGTCGTGAAAACAAGACGGTTTTCGTAAATATCCGAAGAGTCGTCGCGGAGTTTCTGCATGACTTTCGACGGTTTTACGTCCCCCGTTTTATAGTCGAAATCCTCAATAAGGGAACCGTGCTGGGAAAGGTGGCGTACAACGTCGCTGTTCGTCTTTTTCGCATTTGCGATATTGACGATTATTTCTTCTTCCCTGATGATATTTCGGGGGCTTTCGATTATATTCCGGAGAGCCTTAAGCGCCGCTTCGACCGCGTCGACCCATACGACGTCGACCGACTTCACGACTTTACGGTTGGAAAACTGGAAACTGTTTTCCGCATGAGAGATCATGTCCATAAAGAATTCGTAGAACTCGGTTGACGCAAGAGAACGGATTATACTCTTCGTATATTTTTTATAAATCGGGTCGATAGAAGATATCTTTCCGTTTTTAACGGTTTTTTCTTCGTTTTTCGAGGGCATTTAAGGCTCCTTTGATCAGTTGGTTTTCTTTAGGTAATCGACGTATTCCTTGCAGATCTTCATGGTGTTCTTGCCGAAAGTCTTATCAAGGAAGGTGTTGAATTTGGTGAGTTCGTCCTTCATAAATCCGAGAGACAGAGACTCAAACTTACGCAGAACTTTTTTGGCGACGATAAAGTCGACCGCGTCGATCTCGGTTCCGCCGCAGGCGATGAAGCAGGGAACGTAATCGCGAAGCTGTTTCATGACACGGTTACCGAACGCAAGACGGAAATTCTTGATAAGGTAAGAGTTCATCGACTCAAGTTTCTTTAAGATATCCTCAGAAACGGGATATTTTTCCTTCGCCTCGTCAAAGAGAGCGTTCAGGTGGTCGGTCGAAATATGCGTCGTCGGGGTATGGGGCGCGTCAAACGCCTCCGCCCTGCTGTCAAGGTCGATGGGGATAGCGCGGTCGTAAACCTTGTCGGCGACTGCAAAGGTCGAGTCGTCGTTGTTTATCGTTCCGACGAACCAGTTGTTGTTCGGGATATGGATTTTGCCGTTTTTAATAAGGCAGGGGTCGTTATCCCACATTGCGGCGACGACGTCTATCTGCCATTCGCTCTGCAGCGGCATTTCGAGGATCGACAGCATTTCCGCGAAATAATACTCTACTCTCGCGATGTTCATTTCGTCGAGGATTATTATGTTCGGGTCTCTGAAGAAGTTCGATTCGTATACCGAACGCAAAAAGTCGGTCTCGGTATATTTTTTGGTGAATTCGTTGAAATAGCCGTAAAGTTCGGTTCTTTCTCTCCATGCAGGCTGAACGGAAACGAGGGTCGCGTCTCTGTTCACGAACTTTCCGAAAGCATACGGAAGAGAGGTCTTACCTGTACCGGAAATACCCTGCAGGATGACGATACGTGTCGCTCCGAAAGCGGAGAGGAAATACCGTATCATATTGATATCGTAGAAAAGTCCGAGCTCCGCCGCCGCGAAATTTCTGAAATGTTCGCAGAAATCGGAAAGGCTTATTTCGTTATCGTATTCAGGTTTTTTATACTCGGTCTTATAGAAGTTATCAACCGCCGTAAGCCTGAAAAATCTGCTGTCGGCAGGATTTATGCAAGGAGAAGACATCGTATTCCTGTTCGGATTTTCAAGCTGCGAAAGTTCGGGGTCGATGGCGTTTCCGTTTTCGTCGTAAAGCGAATTGAAAAGCTGTTCGGACGCCTGCTCCGGGGAAATTCCGAGATCCGCGACTTTGAGCGCAAGCAGTTTATCCTTTTCGTAATTTGCGCGGATAAGGTCTCTTTGCAGATTTTTGACCTGCTTTGCCATTTCGTCATACTTTTTTACGGGTACTCTGAAACGGAGAGCCTTCCGCAGAAGTTTGACGAGAAGAATGACTATCGTCACGATAAGCGCAAGAAGCAATATCTCGACGATTATGACGAATATCCAGTCGACGGTCGAAAATTCGGAAGAAAACTTCTTTATGTTGTCTATTCTCGCGCCGAAATTGAAGAGGTTGATGACGAAATTGAAGAACGATACGAATATCGAACAAAATCCGTCCCAAAGTCCTCCGATATCGGCGGCGAAATATTTGAGAAAATTATCAAAATTGAGCATTGGTACTCCTAAAAATCATCAGTCGTTTTTCGCTTCCTCTGCGGGAGTTTCGGCAGGCGTTTCAGCGGGAGTTTCTGCGGGAGTTTCGGCAGGCGTTTCAGCGGGAGCTTCGGCGGGTACTTCTGCCTTTTCTTCGGCTTTTTCAGCCTTATCCTTATCCATATCGGCAAGCAGTTCGGCGTTGAGTTTTTCGCGGAGTTCTGCCTCTATTTCGGCTCTGGTCTTTTCTTTTTCGTCCTCGGCCTTTTCAAGGATTTCTTCGGTTTTGCCTCTCTCCTGCTCATACTTTATGCGGTTCTTGATGTTCTGATATTCAAAGAGAACGCGGAAGAACTGGATAAGATGATATATAAAGAAAATGAATACGGGAAGAACTATAACAAGCCCGAAGCCCATCGGCTGCTGCAGAAAGTCGATAAAGTTTCCGACGCCTTTCCAATGGAAAAGGTATTTACCGACGACTTCGTCCTGATGAACGGTGAGCTGGTCGACTTCCGCCTTGGGGTTATCACCTTTTGTCTCGAAAATGAGGAATCCGCCGCCGTCGTAGATATTTACGACTCTATGGGTGTTGAGACGTCTTTCGCCGTTGATAACGGTCCAATAGGTGATGATATCGTCCTGTTTTATCGCGGAGGGGTCCTTGACAGCCTTGTCGATTACAAGGTCTCCCTGGGATAGAGTCGGCTCCATGGAGTCCGTCTGTACGGAAAGAGGAATTATTCCGAAAATAGAGGGAGCGCTGCTCTTCTGGTTGTTTACAAAGGATATGTAGGTGCAGAACGCCGCAAGGACTATCGCGACAACAAGGATAACGTTTATAATAACGTTTATTACCTTATTACCCTTTTTCTTTGCCGGCGCCTGAACTTCGGTACCCTCCGCCGTTACGGGACTTGTTTTCTTCTGTTTCATAAAATTCTCCTTTTTATTCTTAAAATCTATGTTAATTTAAGAAAGTTCACTCAATCGGAACGAGACCCGAATGGTCTTCCGCTTTCGCCGCGAACTGGATATTCGCGAATATCGACGCACCGTCGCCTATCTTGTTTACGCAGTCGGCGTCCTGTCCCTCAAACCAGATAAACATATCAATTTGAATAAG
>CAKRRS010000127.1 GCA_934394665.1 uncultured Acetatifactor sp.
ATTAATACTGCTCATCCAACAGGTTGATTCCATCAATTCTTACATTGAAGTAAGGAGCGGAACGGAATGCAACATCGGACTCATGGAAGTATCCGTCACTTACTACCTCATGGTCGGGAGTATAATCAGGATCGGTATCGATATCAGCCTCATAGCTGTCCAGGGTCTTGCCGTCTACAGTGAAGGTGGTGATATCATATACATGCGTCTTGCCTGCGATCAGATCAGCCTTTGCAGCTTCTACTGCTTCTGCAGTACCGTCTGCTACAGCAGCACCAAGATCGCTCAGCTCTACAGAGCCGGTCTCCAGAGTACCACACCAGTCGGTATCGATAGGAGTTCCGTCTGCTACACATTTCATAGCATACTCAAAGTAAGGCTCCCAGTTAACTCTGGAAGATACCAGGAAGGTATTGGGGCAGGCTGCCTCAGTGCTTCCGTTGTAAGATACGTTGGGAACGCCTGCGGTCTCACATGCGGTAGGAGCACCCATGGAGTCTGCATGCTGGCTGATCAGTACACATCCGCCCTCGATCAGCTTGTTAGCTGCTTCCTTCTCAGCGGTCTCATCGTACCAGGAACCGGTAAAGGTTACATCCATGGTAACGCTGGGGCATACGGAACGAGCGCCCAGGAAGAAGGAGGTATAACCGGACATAACTTCTGCATAAGTATAAGCACCTACATAACCCATCTTAGCCTGATCCTCGGTAATATCACCATTAGCGATCATCTCATTCAGCTTCATGCCTGCAACGATACCTGCAAGGTAACGGCCATCATAGATGGAAGCAAATGCATTATGGAAGTTGTCCAGACCCTCGGTATGAGCCTTGGTTCCGGTTGCATGGCTGAACTGAACATCGGGATACTCCTTAGCAGCCTCGATGATGTAGTCCTCATGTCCAAAGCTGTCTGCAAAAATGAAATTGCAGCCTGCATCAGCAAGCTCACAAGCTGCTTCATAAGCTTCCTGTCCTTCAGGAATGTTGGTCTTGGTCATGTACTCAATGCCAAGCTTCTCACAAGCTGCCTTTGCTCCGTTCAGGAAGTTCAGATCATAAGTAGAGTTCTCATCATGCAGGAAAATAAAACCTGCCTTTACACCACTGACAGCTTCGCCAGCTGCTTCAGTAGTAGCTGCTGCCTCAGTAGTAGCTGCAACAGTTGCAGCATCTGTGCCGGTGGTAGCTGCGTTATTGGATCCGCATCCTGCCAGAGCAGTAACTGCGAGAGCCATAGCTGCGAGTAAACTTACGACTTTCTTTTTCATAATTCTCCTCTTTCTGCGCTGCTGCTTCGTTACAGATCCATGTAGCAGCGCAGGCACAGATCTGCAGATAAACCGGTGAGTCCAACGCAAAAAGGGTGTATGACACCTTCATACGACCCCTTTATTGTACTCTCTCAACATTAGTCAGTATAAGCATTTGTCTGACTTTTTGTCAAGAGAAGTATTAAATTTTTATTAACTCGTTTGCGAATGTGGTTCTGAATAGTTATCTAACTTATCTAACTCTTAAGATCGAAATGTGATCTCTCCGGTTTTGTCATCCATACTTTCCACAATTGCGAGCGACTCTACACGGATACCCTTGGAACGGATCAGGTCGCCGCCCTTCTGGAATCCCTTCTCAACGGCAATGCCGACACCCTCTACAGAAGCTCCCGCTTTATTGACAATGTCGATCAAACCCTCCAGTGCGCATCCGTTGGCCAGGAAATCATCAATGATCAGAATATGATCTTCCGGATGCAGAAATTTTTTGGAGACGATCACGTCATATACTCTCTTATGCGTAAAGGATTCGATCTTGGTGGAATATACTTCACCGTCAATATTTACGGACTGGGACTTTTTTGCAAATACCACCGGCACATGAAAATGCTGGGCTGCCACACAGGCGATGCCGATACCGGAAGCCTCCACAGTCAGGATCTTCGTAATCTTACGGTCTGCAAACAGACGCGCCCACTCTTTTCCCATTTCATTGAACAGATCAATGTCCATCTGATGATTCAGAAAAGAATCTACTTTTAATACATTCCCTGCTTTTACCGTACCGTCTTTGCGGATACGCTCTTCGAGTAATTTCATGGTATGTCTCCTCTTTTGTTTCTTCTTAATATATTCTGTGGCAGTACTTTAGGCTCTTATGTCTCTTATTATACGCAGGATACTGCTCCTTTTTCAATAGAAGAACTATATTTCTTGCTATTTTGACAACATTTTGCTATGTTAACCATGAGAATACTGAAATTGCGAGGTGCCTTATGCCTGTCAGAGGATATATCATAGAAAAATATAATATTATGACCAACGCTTATACCTGCAACCGTCTGGTACAGGAAGCTTCTGCCCTGGATATGGAGCTGCAGATTGTAGGGATCCACGATACTGCGGTCTCTCCGCATGGTGTTATAAATCATGGTAAAATACTGGAACCTGTGGATTTTGTCATCAACCGCTATAAATGGGGACGGGAAAAGGATGCTATAAATGCACTTGCCACCCGAAGCTATAATCCTTTAACTGCTTATAACATCTATATTAATAAATTTGAACAGGTACGAAGGCTTCATTCCGAAGCCTTTCTGATCCCGAAATATCTTCTGGGAACTTCACTGTTGCCTTTTTCTTCTATTGTAGAACAACTGGGGCTTCCTTTTGTCGGTAAAGGACTGGAAAGCTCCATGGGCGAGGAAATCGTCTGCATCCGGGATAAAGCTTCTTATGAAAAGCTCTCTCTTAACTACCCTTCCTCCAAGGAATGGCTCTTCGAAGAATTTATCTCGGAAAGCTACGGCAGAGATCTGCGCTTGTACAGTATCCGGGGAGAAGCCGTTGCCTGTATGCAGCGCACATCCCGGGGAGATTTCCGTGCAAATGTAGCTCTGGGAGCCTCGGTAGCGCCTTACCCTGTCACGCCCGGTATCCGTACTATAGCCGCAGATATTTACGGGCAGACCGGACTGGATTTTCTGGGAATTGATCTGCTTTTTGGCAAAGAAAAACCTTATTTTTGCGAAATCAACGTTATGCCGGG
Source organism: uncultured Acetatifactor sp. (assembly GCA_934394665.1). Taxonomy (GTDB): domain Bacteria; phylum Bacillota; class Clostridia; order Lachnospirales; family Lachnospiraceae; genus Acetatifactor. The sequence goes on from CAKRRS010000127.1 coordinate 3,048, forward strand.
ACTGGAAGGCATTGAAAAAGCATCCGGTATGAATGTTGCAGGAAAAGTCATGGAAACAATACGATCAGACTTTGCATAAGGAACTCATCTCATATTTGTACCTGCACCGTGTACGAAAATATACGATACTATCGTATCGGTAAAATTGCAGGTTACGGAAAGGTATGCTTATTTTTATGAATAATGCTTCCGGAACACCACTGGAATTTCATAAGTTCACTTCACAGAAAGAGGCGGAAGACTTTGTCTATGCCTCTTATCTGCGAGCTGCCTCACATCAGGATTATGCTGCAAAGGACGCCGGAAAACGACACCCGGAACTGACCAGATCCCTGCTTTGGCAAAAATCCGTTACTCCTTGCATCGTTGTCACCGGAAGCAAGGGAAAAGGCTCCGTTTCCAACATGATCTCCCGAATCCTGCAGACAAGATTCTCTGTGGGACTGATGACCAGCCCTCATATCACGGACTTTTGCGAACGCTTCCGTGTCAATGATACGATGATCAGTGAATCTGACTTCTGCCGTCTGATGACAGAGATCCAGCCGGAGATTCTGAATATTGCCTCTGATCTGCCGGAGTCAGTATGTATCAGTCCCATGGGAATCCAGGCCGATCTGGCACTGGCTTATTTTTCGGAAAAACATACGGATTTCAATGTACTGGAATGCGGTAAAGGTGCAAAATACGATGATGTGAATAATGTACGTCACGATTATGCCGTGATCAACCGGATTTTTCTGGAGCATACGAGGGAACTGGGAGATACGCTGACTGCCATTGCAGAGGATAAATCCCACGTTATCACCGGAGAGCAGAAGTGTGTCTATTTTGCGGAGCAGGA
>CAKRRS010000128.1 GCA_934394665.1 uncultured Acetatifactor sp.
CACACCGATGTCGTTTATGGTAACGGTCTTGTCGAGTTCCTTGAAGATATCGGCGATCGCCTTTCTCTGTTCGGCGGTAGCGGTGTCTGCAAGTTTAACGGAAACTTTGAAGTTTTTGCCGTTTTCGGAGGGTTTGACGTCGGCGGTAAGGTAATTATCGTCTGCCGAACCTTCGAGTCTTGCGGCAATGTCCCAGAATTTGGTGCTTATATTATAGGAAAGAATATCCTCACCGTTTTCAACGGCGGAGGCAACTTTTCCGAAGTCGGTCACATCGGCAAGAGCCTTGTTTATAAGCGAGGTAAGACCTGCTTCGTCGATACAAGCAACAAGATCGCCTGCAAGCGTCTTTGCGGATTCCTTATAGGGTCTCTGGACATAGCCTAAAAGGTCGTTTATATTAACGCTGTAAACCTTGTTTCCGTCAACGGAAATTTCGGCACTGTTATAGAATTTTGCAATAAGGTCCGCTCCGAGGTCGGCGGCGAATGCCTTGAGATCGGGGATCTTCGCGTCGTCGATAACGTCGCCCGAAATGTTTACGGTGATGTTGCCGTAGATGTCTTCGGTAAGAGTGTAAAGACCGTTGGTCACATATCCGTTTTCGTCCTGAACGTAGCCTTTTTTGAGCATTGCCGAAACATCGGAGGTGAATTTACCGCCGGTCACGGTGAACTTGCCGGAAAGCGTTCCGTCAACGGTTCCGCAGCCGTAGGTATCAATTCTTGTGTCGATGATCGAAACACCGTAATTTCCGGTGCAGTTCGAAACGAGATTTCCCTTGAGGGTAAATCCGTTAAGGTCGATTATCGCGGCATTGTTAAAGGTTGCTGTTCTGTCAAGCGTCACGTCGGAAAGAAGAACGACGGTGGCGTCTTTGTGAAGAGTCGGAAGAACGGTATCGAGATCTTTTACAAATCTGTATTTGTTCTTTATGCCCTCTGCTCTCGCGTCAACGATGACCGCCTCATAAGTGGTGTTGACGTTTGTGAGGGTGAACTCTACGTTTGCTTTGACGCCCGCAGCTTCCGCACCCGCGGTTTCGGGATTTGCTTCTGCGATAAGTTTGAGGACGGTATCGGAAAGTCCGAGTTTATCGGCAAGAAGCTGTCTTATATCGTAAGTTATCGTTCCGTTATAAGTTCCTCCGGAAGAGAAACCGTCTTCGGAAACGTTATTCATAAGGTTCGAAAGACCTTTGCGCGCAAGGCTGAAGAGTTTCTTAAAGGAAGAAAGGTCAACAGTTTTTTCCGCTTTGAGAAGGGTTCTTTCGATAGTTTCGACAGAAAGGTTTCTGTCGGAGATTACGGGTCTTGCAAGGTTAAAGCCGTATTTGAGAACGTCTCTCATATCGATATTTCCGATATTTTCGATGTCGGCTTTGCCGGATACGAGAAGAGCCGCCATGAAGTAGGGATAAACCGATTCGGGAGAAGTGACGGTAAGTTTGAGTTCGCCGTCAGCGCCCTCGATATTTACATATCTTCTTACGTCGGTGACTGCTTTTCTCGCGGATTTAAGAGACGAAGCGCTCAAATCGAAATCTTCGAGAGTGATATAGAACGGAACGTTTACGGCGTCAGCGGCGGACGAACCGAACTGAAGCGAGGTTTCCGCAAGTTTTCCGCCGAGGATATTGACGTCGTTTATATATTTGCCCGAAACTTCGAGAGCGCCGTTATTTACGTCGCCTATAGCGGTGAGGCTTCCGAGCGACGGAATCTCGTCGGTGATCTCTTTGATATTTCCGTTTTCGTCGATAACTTCGGTTACGGTATCGAGAGAAACGCCGCTGTTGAGAACTGCGTCGATAGCCGACTGGAGATGGACTTTCTTATCCCAGAAAACTTCGCCGTCAATTCCGATATAGTCGAAATATGTGTCGATAAAGATGTTTGCGATGTCGGCGGCGACTTCTTTATAGGAAACACCGGAGATGTTTTTCGGAGAAACTCTGAAAACGACGGTGATGTTTCCGTTTTCGTCTTCAAGAGGAATAAAGGAAGCCATAAGGCACTGTCTGCCGTCTTTTGTATAGGTAAGACCGTTGTCGGCGATAGCCTTATTGAGTTTATTTACGAAATCGATAATACCGTCTCTGTTGAGGTCGATATCTTCGCGTGTTATCGTGAGAGTGCCTCCGACTTCTTCGAAGAGAGCGTCAAGAGCGGCGACGTCGGCGATAACATAGGAGGTCGAAGTTATACGTTCGCTTCCTATTATATATACGTATTTGTGATTGGGGGTCTGGCAGAGCGGAAGATTTATCTTCATCTGGCTTCCGTCGGGGTAGATATACTGGTCTGCCTCGCCGTCGATTTTAACGGTGTAGCGGACAGGCGCCCACGTATAAACGACCGACATATTTTCGGAAACCGCGTCGTCTGCTCCGGGGAGAGTTCCTTCAACGGTAAGCGCGTAGTGCGTTTCGTCTATGGCGTAGCCCGATTTAAGAGAAGCGATAAGCGCTTCGAGTTTTGCAACTCCGTCTTCGCCTATTGCTCCGTCGGCTGCAAAGCTGCGGCTGCCTTTTGCGGAATAAACTTTATTGCCGTTTTTATCGACGACGTTTACCGTAACGGAGACCGAAGAAGTATCGGGAGCCGCCGCGGTAACGGAAGCAAGGAGTTTAATGTCTCCCGTAACTGCGTGAGCGGAGGTCTTTCCCGCCGCGGCGTCAATTGCCGCAACGAGATTTGCAAGATATTCGGAAGAACCGTCAATGTTTTCGTTTACGCCGACAAGTTCAACGTCCTGAAGGTCGTCTTTTACGATTTCAAGTCTTCCCCTGTACTTGCTTATATCGGGATCTTCAAGGTCTTTCTGAAACTCGGGATCCTCCCAAAGAATATTGAGACAGTCTCTGAGAGTCTCTATCTGATATGCCATCTTTGCGGCGTTGCCGTCGGCATAGTAGAAGGCAAGTCCCTGAGCCTGATAATTAAGGATATATTCGTAAAGATAAAGAGATTCGTTCGGGGTGGAAGTGTCAACGCACTCCTCTATCAGTTTTTCGACTGCGGCGCGCGCTTCTGCGGAATAGTCTTTCGAAAGAGCCTCGATCATATCGAGACGGCTTCCGTAGACTTCCGACAGTCCCTTGACAAGGTCGTCGGTCATCATGTCGGCAAGCGCCTTTCTCTGCGCCGCGGCTTCCGCAACGAGAGAATTCGGAAGATTTATGTATTTTGCGATATCGGAGGCACCGATCTCGGGAACGGTGAGAGAATATTCAACTCTTACATGGTCGAAATCACCGTCATAATCAAACTGCGCGCTTCCGTTTGTTATATCAAAGGAAGAAACTTCTTTTCCGTCGCCGTCAACGACATAGCCTTTTACGGCTTTCCATGCGGACCCGGAAAGAAGTCCGGAGAAACAGTCGGCAGCAGTGACTTTATATTTATTTTCGCCCGCGGAAGAAACAACAACGAGGTTCGCGTTCTGATCGGGAAGTCTGTACCAGACGGAAGAATCGGTAAGGCCTCTCGAAGTGATGACCGCTTTTTCCTCTGCGGAGAGAAGAGAACCGGGATAGTCGCTGCCCGCGATGACCGCGGTAACGTTATATTCGGAAACGGCTTTCCCTTCTTTTCTCGAAAGAACGGTATCTCCCGTTACCTTATAAACGGAACCTTCGCGGCAGAGCGCGCCGTTCACGGTGTAGTCGTAAGACTTCGCGCTGTCGGAATGCTTTGCAAGGGTTATGCGATATCCGTAAGGAACGGTATCGGTCGAAGTTGTTTCGTAGTTATACGTAACACTGTAAGTTTTCGGAACATAAGTGACGGTAACGGAAACATTTTCGGAAAGGGCAGACGGAACGCCCTCGACGACGACGTCGTAGTTTGTTTCGTCAATACCGTATTCGCTGTCC
>CAKRRS010000129.1 GCA_934394665.1 uncultured Acetatifactor sp.
CAGGTGGGGCGAGGGTAGAAATATTTTTCCTGAGTAGTCAAGAAACAAGCTAAATAGACCGCAATTAAGCTATGTAAGGGGGTTGATGATTATGATGCAATGGGATAGATTAACTCTTGGCAGAATGGCAAAAGAACTGGGTTTTCCGAGGGACACGCATTTGCCAAGACTTTCTCAGAAGGAAATTATTATCCTGACTGGGTATTCGGGGATAGTAATGAGCTCAGGAATATAGCAAAGCATCCAATGGCATTATGGAAGTGCAGGGACAAGGAAGAAGATAAGAAGCCTTTGGATAAAGATAATGAAAAGAGAGTGTAATGATTCTGATGCTTGTGCAAAAAGGGTTATGAAAAGTTTGAGATAGAAAATATATTACTTCATATATGGAATCAAGAAATATCTACTCCCAGCGTGTACACTATATATACAGGTTGGATATGAAGCATCCTGCTTGTAGAATGTATGGTGGGCTTCATCCATGATACTGTATGTGAGGAGAATGTGAATGAGTACAGAAATTTTAAAGGAGATTTTGGCTTATATAGATGAACATATTTATGAAAAAATCAGTTTGCTGGAATTGGCAGAAATGGCTGGTTATAGTCCATTCTATTTCAGTAAATTATTTTCAGAAATTATGGGTATGCCAATAACCGGATACATTAGGATCAGAAAGCTACAATATGCGCTTGGTTCTTTGCTGGAGGGTAGGAAAGTTCTTGATGTATCACTTATGTATGCATTTGATTCTCACGAAGGATTTACACGTTCATTTACACAATTGTTTGGCTCCACGCCAAGTAAGGTAAAAAAGTATCTTACTTCGTATATGGTGCCAGAATATTGTGTGCCAAACATAGAAGGAAGGAGAATGCGTATGGGAGCAGACAAGGAAAGCTTAATAGATAATATGCATCAGATTGTTTATGAAGTACTTAAAACGTCGTTTGAAGAGACTGATGCAGGATTTTGCACGGAAATTGATATTACACTGTATGAGGATGGAAGAATAAAGATAACTGATAATGGAAGAGGAATTCCTCTTTCACAAAATGAAAAGACAAATCAGCAGGTATTGGATAAAATACTTTCAGGCCATCCTATATCGAGTATAGAATATGCACAGATGGGTGATTTCGCCCGAGGTGGCATGCAGGCGATAAATTCATTATGCGAAAATTTGCGGATTAATGTGTATAGAGATAGTAACTGCTATAGTCAGGACTATGCAAGGGGGATTGCCCAACATGACGTGAATTCTTGTGAAATGGAACATTCGTCAGGTACAGAGATAATATTGAAACCAGATAGTCGGATTTTTGGGGATATCAGGTTTTCCACTGATATGATTCAGAAGTGGGTAGAAGAGAATAATGTGACAGGAGCAATTGTTTGTATTAAAGAACAAAGTTATTAATTATGATTTACCGTTTGCTTTATGTTGTTTGCATATTGAAAAAGGGGTGTGGAATATTTTTCTCGCCTCTTTTTTGACCTTGAATTTGCAGGAAAGGAAAATGCTTTTTAATACAGAATATATTTCCTGTTATTGAAAAATATTTTGATCATATTCATACAGTGCAGGATCAGCCGGTGACAATACATAAAAAGCTTAATAAATTGCTAGTAGAAAATTTGAATGAAGTATTGGCTATGTATAATCGTGGAGTAGGGTGACTTTTACAGATATTAGAACAATTAAAACAATTATGGAAAAGGAATTGAACGAGATTTGATACATAATGAGACTGAGTAAAAAGAGAGAAAACGCAACAGGCTATGGAGGAAAACTTATGAGTAACTTTTTTGATGAAACCATGCAGGGATTATTGGAAGCTGCGGAAATTGCAAAAGGAAATATTCCATTAACAGAGCGGAAAAATATGCCGTCTCCCGTGTCCGGGAGGCGGCTCGTTTGACATCTTATGATTTGAAGATTTAGCTTTCGCTGTATTTCTCTTCGCAGTATTTGCAACGATAAATCTCTTTTTTCTCATCGGAGAGAACGAATACGTGGGGCAGTCCCTGCTCGATGGAAGTGATGCATCTGGGGTTGCGGCATTTGATGACATTTTTGATCTGTTTGGGAAGTACCAGTTCTTTCTTCTCGACGATCTCACCGTTTTTGATGACATTGACGGTGATGTTGTGGTCAATGAATGCCAGGACATCCAGATCCAGCATATTGATGTCACATTCTACTTTCAGAATATCTTTTTTGCCCATTTTTCCGCTGCGTGCATTTTTGATGATGGCAACGGTGCAGTCTAATTTATCCAGCTGAAGATGCTCATAGATAGAGAGACTTTTTCCGGCTTTGATATGATCGAGGACGAAGCCCTCTTCGATTTTTCCTACATTTAACATATGAATAACCATGCCTTTCCGTAACCTGCGGATTTCCGGACATTTGATCCCGGTGCAGGTATAAATACTTGTGAGTCACGTTCCTTTTATGGAAGATTCAAATTCGATTCCACATGGGGTACACATGACGAAAAAAGTTTGCTGTGGAGTGTACTGATACTAAATGAATTCGTATGGAATGAAATTATGCCAGCTCCAGCAATGTCAAAATCAATGCCATACGGACATAGACACCGAACTGTGCCTGTTTGAAATAAGCGGCTCTGGGATCGTCATCGACTTCCACGGAGATCTCGTTGACTCTGGGAAGGGGATGCAGTACCAGCATATTGGGTTTTGCCAGTTCCATCTTTTCCTTGGTCAGTACATAGAAATCCTTCAGACGGACATAATCCTCTTCGTTGAAGAAACGTTCCTTCTGGACACGGGTCATGTATAACAGGTCAAGTTCCGGCATGACATCTTCCAGACGGATGACTTCCTGATAGGGAATACCTTTTTCACGAAGCATATCGGTGATATAATCCGGTACCTTCAGCTCTTCGGGAGAGATGAAGATGAACTTGATGCCTTCGTAACGAACCAGTGCATTGATCAGGGAGTGTACGGTACGGCCGAATTTCAGATCACCGCACAGACCGATGGTGAAGTTATTCAGGTCGCCGTGCAGGCTGCGGATTGTCTGCAGGTCGGTCAGCGTCTGGGTGGGGTGCTGATGACCACCGTCACCGGCATTGATCACGGGAATCAGGGATTTCTCTGCGGCTACCATGGGAGCACCTTCCTTGGGATGGCGCATCGCGCAGATGTCGGCGTAGCAGGAGATGATGCGGATCGTATCGGCTACACTTTCTCCTTTGGATGCGGAAGAACAGGAAGCATCGGAGAAGCCGATCACTCTGCCGCCCAAGCGGGTCATGGCGGATTCAAAGCTTAGACGCGTACGTGTGCTGGGCTCATAGAAGCAGGTCGCGAGAATCTTGCCGTCGCATTTGTGCGCGTATTTTGCAGGATCCTTCTGGATGTCATCTGCGAGGGCGAACAGCTTGTCCAGTTCCTCAACAGAGAAGTCAAGTGGGTTCATCAGGTGTCTCATTTTTTCATTTCCTCATTTCTGCGCTGTTATTTTCGAAGCAGTGATCGCACGGAAAATGGGAACCCATGCATCACTGGATTTACGACATCATAAGAATACAGCGCTTTTCCTATGATGCAGGTAAGAGTGCGCCCGTGGGAAACGGACGGATCATAACCCTGACCAGAAAAAAGTCGAAGAGGAAAAACTCTTCGACTTTAAATATTACTGTTGATAAGATAATAAATCAGTTACGGCTTTCCGTTTGGGAGCAACGGGTGCTTCTGCGGGATAGCCGATGGGAATCAATGCGACCAGATCCTGATTTTCAGGAATCTCAAGGAGATCAGCTGCTTCCTGCTGATCGAAGATACCCATGATCACGGTGCCGAGTCC
>CAKRRS010000130.1 GCA_934394665.1 uncultured Acetatifactor sp.
TCCACCTTCTTCTGGAAATCCGCCGTCACCCGTAACGCAAGAAGATCAATAATGTCATTATTGTAGCTCATCTGCGTTGCAGTAAAGGCCTTCATAATGGCATCATTGATCTTCGTCAGTGTAAAATCCGCTTTCGATCCGTCTCGTTTGATTACCTGAAACATCTTGTGTACCCCCTTAACTCGTGTCCCCATAGACCGTTTTCCCGGCTTCCAAGGAAAAACGTCGTCAAAACCTATCACGATTTATTCTACAACACATTGTGGAGGAAGTCAACGAAAGAGTACTAGATATTGTGTATACATCAGTTCACCCACCATTTGCGAGACCACTGCCTTACGCCCTCTTCCACACTCTGTGATACAGCACATACGCCACCACAGCTGTCACCCCTTCGGTGCATACGAATGCCCACCATACACCGGCAGCTTCCAAAAAGCGGCTCAACACAAATGCCGCCGGAATGATCACAGCCACATATCTCATCACAGAGATGACAAGAGACGCCATACCCTGTCCCAATGCTTCCAAAGCTCCGGAGCAGGTAACAGAGACTGCCGACATGATAAATCCCAGGCTGATAATATGCAGAGCCGTAATACCTATCGTTATCGTCTCCGGGTTCTCAGTGAAAAGTCCGATCAGTTCTCCCGGGATCAGCCAGCACAGTGCCGTACCGATGACCATGATCCCTGCGGTCAGTTCCATCGTCAGACGATAGATCTGCTCCACCCTTTTCCGTTCACCGGCACCGTAATTGTATCCGATCAACGGCCGGATACCCTGGATGATACCGTTGGAAGGCAGGTAGATAAATGTCTGCAATTTATAATAGACACCCAGTACGAGCACATAGCTCTGGGAAAAGGCTGCCAGGATACCGTTCAGTGCCGAGATCAGCAGGGACGGCAATGCCATATTCAGGCTGGCCGGGATCCCGATACCGTAAGTCTTGCCGCAGATCTCCGCTTCCGGGCGCAGGTAGTTTCTGTGCAGCTTTACCGGCAGCGGATCTGCAACGTAATAGATGATGTACACAAGCAGTGTGATGACCTGTCCGATTCCGGTCGCCAGTGCCGCCCCGGCGATCTCCATCCGGGGGAACGGTCCGATACCGAAGATCAGGAGCGGATCCAGTACAATATTTGCCACAAATCCGGCAACCATGCTGATCATGGTAGCTCTCATCCGTCCGACGGACTGGAAGATCTTTTCCAAAGTAATTCCGCCGGTAACCACGGTGGAGAACAGGAATACCACGTTAGAGTACTCCATCCCCAGAGCTCTCACAGCATCACTTTTCGTAAACATTCCCAGAAACGCATGCATTCCACAGAGGAACAGAATCATGAGAAGGACACCGTGCAGCACTCCCAACACCATTCCCTGCGTCGCCGTCTTGTCGGCTTTTTCCTGATTCTGCGCCCCCAGATAAAAGGAGATCATCGCGTTGACACCCACGCCGAAGCCCACTGCTACGGCGGTCAGCAGATTCTGCGCCGGATAGACCAAAGACAGCGCCGTCATGGCATCCTCGCTCAGTTTCGCTACGAAATAACTGTCCACAATGTTGTAGAGGGAATTGAATGCCATGGACAGCACCATCGGAAGTGCCATAGACATTACCAGAGGGAATACTTTCTTTTCTTTCATGTAAGTCTGATTCATTTTGTTCTCCTATCACAATTCATTCCTATAGATTTTTCCTTGTATAATGCTCTCTAAAATCTACCGCATTTATTTTCATTCCGGATATTCACCGCACAAAAAAGCCACACAGTTACAAACTGTGTGGCGAAAATAAGATCAATATCCTGAAAAATCCACTGCCCTGACGGGTTTTATGATTCTTGATTCAATTTTGTTCCAGAGCGTATTATAGGGAAGAAAACGCATTCTGTCAAGCCTGTACACCTAAGATTTTTGCAAACAGCTGCGCACCTTCCTGTGCCTGATAGATATTGATCCCGTCAGTATCCGTGCTGTGATTGGCAAATGCCGGGTACAGGAACCCGGCTTCCGGTTTTCCTGCTTCATACTCTCCGCTGACCGGACTGATCGTCCCGATCAGGAATTGATAGACTTCCTCGGATTCCCACTGGTTCTCCTTATCCTTCGCCTTCGTCGGCACATCATAGCTGCCGAAGAAAAGATAGATTGCATAAGGATACCCCGGCTGATATCTCTCCCCGATATATTCATACAGAGAATATAGCAGCGCATCATTTTTCAATTCACACTGGCGCAGTGCCTCCAACAGCTGCATAATGCTGCCCGGTTTCCGCGCCCCCTGATCCAGACGGTAATTTTTCAGATTCACATTTGTATCGGAATAAGGTACCGCCTTGGCAATATTCAGATTCTTCTCTTTTTCACTTCCGGACAATTTCAGAAAATGGGTATTAAAGGTACCGTCGATAAATCCTTCTTCATCCATATATGCCCCTGCGATTCTGGAAAAACAATTGCGGGATACGGTCATTCTTCTGGTCAGTTCCAGCATGTCTTCTCTGTCTATGTGCATCTTACTTACCACACCTTTCGTTTCTTTCGCAAATATCTTCTTTCTATATCCATCTTATAAATATAGCTTAGTGGCAGGCAATGGTCTGCAACACCATTACCTTCCTATGCAATCCGCAATCTTTCAGGCTTATAACAATTTACTCTTAGTGTTTGTACTTGTTCCGTCCATGTACTCCAGAAGTGAAAGCTTCCCATTCCGGCACTCCAACACTGCCGTCGCACAGTTTCCCATATGAACATGCCAGAAATCTTCCACCGGGATATTCATCACCGGATTCAGAATACTCCGGTTTACACCACCATGCGCCACTACCAATACGGTTTCATACGTTCCCTCCAGCGGCAGCAATACCTGTTTCACAAATTCTCCGCTTCTGGCATACAGCTGTGCAAAGCTCTCCGCCCCTTCCGGTGCAATATAACTGCCCGGATCGGAAAACGGCTCTCCTGTCCCCTTGGGAATCGTCCGGATATCAACCCCTTCGCAGGGTCCGAAATTGATCTCTTTTAAACGTTCATCTATCGTTAACGTAATTCTGCGCTCCCCTATGATCGTCTCCGCCGTATGCACTGCCCGGATCAAAGGCGAACAAAAGGCAATCTCAAACGGAACCGCTTTTAATCTCTCTGCCGCTTCCGCCGCCTGCGCAAATCCCTGTTTATTCAGGTCAATATCCGTCTGTCCCTGAATCTTCCCTGCCTGATTCCAGGCGGTCTCTCCGTGTCTTACCAAATAGATCTTCATGTATCTTTTTCCTCATTTATCCGATTACTTCTTCGTATTTCATCCACATTCATCTGTTCCAAAATACTACGGTTTCCACCCTTCTGTCAACCGATGGCCACATAGTAAAGGCAACATTTTCCTGCAGACATCAACGTCGTGTTTTTCCCCAACAGCATTATTTACATAAACACAGCAAAAATCCGCTGCATGGTGCGTTTTCCATACAGCGGATTCCTATTTGATTATGTGACACTATTACGCAATAAGTGATTCCTGCAGACTTTGTCTCCTCTCGAAATCATAACAGCCATATATAATCCGGGCTATCGCCCTGCTTACTGCTGTGCAACATCCTTCATAGAGAAGCTGATTCTGCCCATCTTATCCTTGCCCAGGCATACTACAGTCACTACATCGCCCAGAGTCAGGACATCTTCTACACGATTGATTCTCTCCTTGGCGATCTTGGAGATGTGTACCATGCCTTCCTTACCGGGTGCGAACTCGATGAATGCACCGAATTCCTTGATGCTTAC
>CAKRRS010000131.1 GCA_934394665.1 uncultured Acetatifactor sp.
CGCAAAATGGATGACAGCATCGATCTGCTCCTTGCTGAAGATCTCCTCCAGTGCTTCACGATCCAGAATGTCTGCTTTATAAAAAGGAACCTTTTTGCCGGTGATGGCTTCTACTCTGGGGATTACCTTCTCACTTGCATTGCAGAGATTATCCAATACCACAACATCATAGCCTGCCTGCTGTAATTCTACTACGGTATGACTGCCGATGAATCCGGCACCACCTGTTACCAAAATTCTCATACTCTCTCCTATCCGCCGCATACCGGACAATACCATTTGTTCACTGCTGCGACCGCACGATCTCCCATCTGTCAGATCCGGATGAGATTATTTCTTCGTTTCTTACAGTATCAGATTACTGTAATTCTGTAGTTTCCTCAATAACCTTATGTTGTGAAAAGCTGTCGAAATGTTTACAGCACAACACCATTCTCAACGAGCAGTTCTCTTGCACTCTCCACCGAATCCACACCGGTCTTATTCTTGATGGGGGCGAATTCTTTTCTTCTGACTACCTCAAAGGGCAGACAGCTGTCCATCTGATGGATCATATCCAGTACCAGGCTCTCGAATTTGTAGCCGTTGGGAGTCTCCGGCTTCACCGGTTCTCCGTTCTCATCCAGATACGGGATCTTCTTCTCTACGATGTGCAGGGGCATTTTCTCTTCCATGATCTTCTCCAGATCCTGTACTTTGAAGAGGTAATTCAGGATAACTCCGTAGTTATACGCAGGTTCGCCCTTCTCATCCTTCGCATTCATCAGTTCATCGGTCAACTCATAATACTCCACGATGGAGGGTCTTCCGTCCTCTAAGCACATAACACCTACTTTTTCATCCGGTGCATTCTTGCGGACCACCTTGGAGCCTACGACACAGCCTCTCTGGATCGTAGCACCGATAAAGCAGGGATCCGCGATACGCTGCAGGACATTGTCCACGGCAAATACATTCAGCCATTCAATCCCCTCGTTATGTACAATATCCAGCATACCGTTATTTTTCATGGAAATGAACCAGCCGCCGTTGCCATTGGGAGAGGTGGACAGCTTACCCTTCTCCTCCAGATAAATCTTGCCTTCATAATCGGTTGCCGCTGCCATCTCCTGTTTGAAGAAGTGGACATAATCCGCGTTGTATCCGAAGAAATCATGCTCTTTTAAAAATGCGATCGTTGCGTCATTGTTCTTATCGCTGGTCATCACAAACAGATGGATCCAGCTGTCTGCCTGATGCACGACTTCCATCAGGTTATTGATGAGGCACTCAAAAATGTACAGTTCATGGGTCAGACCCACATTGTACATGCCCTTGGGATTATCGGAACCCAGTCTGGTTCCCATGCCTCCGGCAAGGAGAACTGCTGCTACCTTTCCCTGTTTAATTGCGTCAATACCCGTCCTTGTAAAGCTGTCACGATTTGCCGCGATCTCGTCCAACTGCATTGCGGCAAGCGGCGTGATCACTCCTTTTTTCGCCAGATCGTCCTTGTGCTTACAAGCCTCCAGGATACTCATATCCGTAGCTTCGATCTGATCCAGAATCCCCTGCTTCTCTTCCTCGGTAAGCTCCCCGTAATACTTCAGAACATGTTCCTGACCATACTTGGCAAGCTTCTCCTTAGCCTGTTCCAGTGTCATACTCATATTCCTACCTCCGTTTTATTTTCTACGACTATTTTTCTCTGAGCAACAGTCAATTTTCTCTATTATACTTGATATTCCCTATGATTGCAAACCTAACTCCCGGGATCGTTCCCGCCCTGTTAAGATCTTGTAAATATGTTGCTAAGATTCTGTAAATAATCCGACAAAATGGTGTTAAGGGTCGCTCAAAACTATTCACCCGGGGGTATCTGTTTACTATAATACGGTATGTGAAGTTTTTAAGATCTTCATCGAATGTTGTACAGAATGACAGAAAGTTGAGGAATTCATTATGAATATTGGAATTTTAATCATTGCAATCGTAGGCGGTGTTACCGGACTTTTATCCACAGCATATCTGGCAGTCAGTTTCCCTGCTGTGATCCTGTGGAAGCTCTATCGCAGAGTGGTTCACAGAATTCCTGTCACCCAATAGTAATCAGTCAGCTACAAACACTTTCCCTCTAAAAAGGACCCGGAAGCTTTTGCCCGGGTCCCTTGTCGTATTCACTATTCTGTTTTACTCCTGCACCGGTTCCCGATTTTCATCCACCAAGGTCGCAGTTACTGTAATTCCCTCCGGTGCATTTTCTGCGCAGATCACCAGGTAGAACATCTCCTCTTCTTCGTCTACGATATATTCTGAAGGATCTTCGATCTTATACACGGAGAAGCCTTCCGGATACTGCTGCATCTCCAGGAATCCTCTCTCTAAAAGGGCTTCATGATAAGCTTCTTTTACTGCCTCGCTGTCTCCGCAGGTATAGGTCTTCGCGGAAGCAAATCTGCCTTCCTCACTGTCCGTCTCCGTGAGACCTTCCAACACGTCATCCGGATATACAATATCCTGTTTCACGGCTTCCAGGTATTCCGATGACCTGCCGATGCTCTGCCAGATCTCCAGGGTTTCTTTTCCGTCCTCGGAACAGATCATGAGCACCAGGCTGAAAGCCAGGATAATTCCGTAGATGCCCAGGGCTGCTGCCAGTATTTTGGCATAGGGGTTCTCCGGCTGTCCCAGATTCGTATAGGATGTGATGATCCAGCCGAAATTCCGGTAATCCACTGCTGCATTACAGTAGTCACATACTCCGCCGCCTAAGATATCCACACTGCCACCGCAGTTCGGGCATTTATATTCCCGAAGCGCCTTGCCCTGCTGTGTCACGATCCCCTGTCTGCCTTCCAGCTCCAGCCGCAGCTTCTCATACCGGTTGCGAATTTTACTACCCGTATCCTGTGTCAGGCGCATTTTCACTTCCACGCGCAATCTGTACCGGTCCTCCACTGCTTCCGCTTCCAGAAAATGCACGCCGCAGATGCAGCAATCCACCACATTCTGATACCGCTCCACCGTACCTGTCAGATCACAGGCTGCGAAAAAGCGCACCTGCTCTGCGGTATCTGCCATGTGGATCATCCGTAGCTGGTACTCCAGATTCTGCAGGAAATTACCTGTGGAAAATTGGGGGATCAGAGCCTTTACTTTTGACTCGTCCTGAATCTTCGGCTTTCTATGTTTCTCCATTACAACAAGCATTACTATGAATATGATCGCCATGAAAAACAGAGATTGGAAAAACACCGGGGCAAATCCGATGCCAAGCATCATTGCCGCTGCCGCTTTGACTGCGTTATAACCATTTCTCCCCAAAGCCAGCAACAAAAACATAATGCCGCCCGCACAGATCGCCAGCAGTGCAAGGGCAGCCGCTACGATTCCTACTGTCACTCCGGCTTTGATAAAGTTGGAAATGCTTTTCTGCCTTGCGTCCTCTTCCAGCGAAAAACCGGATACTTTCGTCTCGAAGTCACTGACCAGAAACTTTGCTCCGCAGGCATCACAGCCATCGATATAGCTGGATAATTTTCCTTCATGACCACAGTTGGGGCAGATTGCCATATCCCCCTGCACATCCGCTTTCAAAAAGTTAGCTTCCACGATCTCCGGTGTCTTCAGGGTCGCGATTTTTTTCCCTTTGCGGTAATAGGTACGTCTCATCTTCACGGCTTTGGTCCGGTGGCAGGTGTAATCATAGCCGTCCTTTTTCGGTCCATCGTAATCCGCAGGCCGCACCGGTTCCTGCATCTCCATATCCACCGTCAGGTCCCGCTGCTG
>CAKRRS010000132.1 GCA_934394665.1 uncultured Acetatifactor sp.
GTGACGACCGACAGGGCACGGGTACTCGACACGATCGGAGCCAGCATTGTCCGGTGGCTGCGCCCGGGCATTCCGTTTTCCGTCTCTGCCACGACTCCCGGCAGATCCAGCGGCAGCCCCGCACCGGAGATAATACAGTCGGCACCGGCCAGCACTGCTGCCCTGACATAATCCTCGTAGCGTTGTGTTGCCACCATGATGTTGACACCGACGATACCGCCTCTTGCGATCTGTCTTGCTTTTTCTATTTCTTTTCCGATAGTGCGCAGATTACAGGCAATGGGATCTCTGTCAAAATCCGGCTCCCGGAAACCGATCTGGGCAGTAGAAATGATGCCAACCCCACCTGCCGCAGCCACTGCTCCGGCCAGACCGGACAGGCTGATTCCCACACCCATGCCTCCCTGGATCACGGGAATATCTGCATGTAATTCCCTCAGGATCATTTTTCCGTGCTTCATCCCACATCACCTCTCGTTACCGCTTTAATACTTGCGGAACCTTTCATAACGTTCCTCTGCGATCTGTTCACCGGTCATGCCGGTGTATTTTTGCAGGAATTCCTTGATATGTTCCTTGAGATAACCGCCGATGGCTTCCACGGTACTCTGGTCTGCTCCGCCGTATTCCGGTACGATCCGCTCAATGACACCAAGCCGTTTCAGATCTTCCGAAGTGATGTTCATGACTTCACTGGCTTCTCTGGCTCTGTCGGCATCCTTCCATAATATAGAAGCAAAGCCTTCGGGAGACAGGATCGAATAGGTGGCATTTTCCATCATCCACACCTCATTGCCTACCGCCGTAGCCAATGCTCCGCCGCTGCCGCCTTCCCCGATGAGAATGCACAATACCGGCACCTTTAAAGCTGACATCTCCAGCAGATTCCGGGCAATGGCCTCGCCCTGGCCTCTCTCCTCTGCCTCCACGCCACAGAAGGCTCCCGGCGTATTCACAAAGCTGATAATGGGCCGGTTGAATTTCTCCGCCTGCTTCATCAGGCGCAGTGCCTTACGATACCCTTCCGGCATGGGCATGCCGTAATTGCGTTTTGCGCATTCCGTGAAATCCTTGCCCTTCACATCTGCCAGCACTGTCACCGGCTGCCCGTCCAGGAATGCCACCGCACCTACCAGTGCTTTGTCATCCCCATAATAACGGTCTCCGTGAGCCTCCACCACATAATCGAAAATGTAGGGAATATAATCGGTCGCTGCTGGTCTGTCCACTCTCCGGACGGTCTTGACCTTTTCCCATGCCGTTCTGGGGAATGTCAGGAAGGACCGCTCCTTCACGATCTCCGTAGGTTCAAAATGGAAGTCAAAATTTTTCTTAAAATCCGCATAATTTCCCTCACTGCACCGATGCGTTGTGATCAGGAAATATAAGGTCTTCTTCAGATTCTCCCGTCGGACGATACCGTCCACAAAACCATGCTCCTGTAAAAATTCCGCTGTCTGGAAGCCGTCAGGGAGACGCTGTCCCAGCGTCTGCTTAATGACTCTCGGTCCTGCGAAGCCGATCAAGGCTCCCGGTTCCGCCATGATCACATCTCCCAGCATGGCAAAGCTTGCAGTCACACCGCCTGTAGTGGGATCTGTCAGAATCGTCGCATAGAGAAGTCCCGCTTCCCCATGCCGTTTGATTGCTGCGGAGGTCTTTGCCATCTGCATCAGTGACACGATCCCCTCCTGCATTCTCGCACCACCGGAGCAGCAGAATAAAAATACCGGTAGTTTTCGTTCCGTAGCTTTCTCTATCGCCCGGGTGACTTTTTCGCCGACCACATGTCCCATGCTTCCCATCATGAATTTGGATTCGCAGATGCCGATCACAGCCTTTTCCCCGTAAATTTCGCATTCACCTACTGTCACAGCTTCTTTTGTGCCGGATTTTCCCCTGGCTTCTGCCAGCTTTTCTTCATAGCCCTCATATTTCAGCGGATTGCTTTCTTCTATCTCCTCGAACCAGGGCTGAAAGCTTTTCCGGTCTGCCACCATGCGGATTCTGTTGTGGGTCTTCACCCTGAAATAATAGCCACATTCATAGCAGACATATTTATTTTTTGCTGCCCGGTCTCTGTTTATCATTTTCTTACATTTCGGGCATTTAATCTCTGTTTCTGTATCTACACTTCCCATACCTGCACCTCTTATTCTGCGTCACTTTTCTCTCTCTGTCCCGCTCATAAAAAATCACTTCCGCAGACTATTTTTATTTCAACGCAAAGGTAAGCTCTGCTTTCGCCGCCAGTTTTCCGTTTACCGTGGCGATTGCTTCCCCGACACCCACCGGTCCCTTACTGCGGATAATGGTGGTCTTAAGCTCCAGGGTGTCTCCGGGGCGCACCATCTGCTTGAATTTTGCCTTATCGATCCCGGCAAAATAAGCGGTCTTACCACGATGCTCCGGCAAAGACAGAATTGCCACAGCCCCTGTCTGTGCCAGTGCTTCCATGATCAGCACGCCCGGCATCACCGGATTCCCCGGAAAATGCCCGGCAAAATACGGTTCGTTAAAGGTCACATTTTTGCGTCCCACTGCCCGTACACCGGGCTCCAGCTCCTCGATAGTATCGATCAGCAGAAAGGGATGTCTGTGGGGCAGAATCTCCATGATTTCCTGGGTGTTATATATTGACATGATTCCTCCGTTCTGCGAATGCTGTCGTATCAACTACTTCCTCGCATTCTGCAATCGTCCTCGTTGATGCTCTGCCTTCTATCCTGCGTCTTGAACATCTGCTGCGGTTATTCTGTGTACTTCTTCAACAGCAGACTCGCATTATGTCCACCGAAGCCCAACGAATTGGTCAATGCATAGGGCACTTCTTCTTCGTAGCTGTCCCGACAGTAATTCAGATCCAGCTCCTCCTCCGTCTCACGCAGTCCTACCGTGCGGTGAATATAGCCTTCCTGAATTTCTTTTACGCAGGTGACGAATTCCACCGCACCCGCTGCTCCCAGAAGGTGTCCCACCATGGATTTGGTGGAATTGATCTTCAGGTCATACGCATGTTCTCCAAATGCCAGCTTGATGGCTCTGGTCTCGAACAGGTCATTATGATGGGTGCTGGTTCCGTGGGCATTGATATAAGTAAGCTCCTCCGGCGCCACCCCACCGTCTTTTAAGGCATTCAGCATGGCGGTGGCTGCTCCACTGCCGTCCTCCGCAGGGGAGGTAATATGGTAAGCATCCGAAGAACAGCCATAACCGGCCAGCTCCGCATAGATCTTCGCTCCGCGTCTCTTTGCATGCTCCAGCTCTTCCAGTACCACTACCGCCGAGCCTTCTCCCATAACGAAACCATTGCGGTCTTTATCGAAGGGAATAGAAGCTCTCTGAGGATCTTCACTAAACGACAATGCTGTCAGTGCGGAAAATCCGGCAATGCCGATGGGAGTAATAGAGCTTTCCGTTCCTCCGGCTACCATCACGTCTGCATCACCGTACTGGATCGTACGGTATGCTTCTCCGATGGAATGTGTACCGGTTGCGCAGGCAGTAACCACATTCAGGCTCTTGCCCTTCAGCCCATAGGCAATGCTGACATTACCTGCTGCCATATTAGAGATCATCAGAGGCACCAGCATGGGGCCTACCCTGCCGGGGCCTTTCTCCTTCAGGCGGTCATATTCCCGTTCCATGGCCTGTAAGCTTCCGATGCCGCTTCCCACACTGCAGCCCACCATATA
>CAKRRS010000133.1 GCA_934394665.1 uncultured Acetatifactor sp.
GGTATATATAATTCGGAAAGAGTTATATTTCCGATTTTCTGCGTTACATAAAGTCGGTAAGTTCCGCGGGAAGCGTTCTTTTTCGCTTCGGCGCTTATCTTGCCCTCGGTCGGGCTGTCTCCGAAAGAGTTCGGGGACGAAGAAAGGACGAAATCGGTGTTTTTTGTCCAGACCGAGTTTTCAAGTTTTTGAATTTCATAGGATATATCAACGCCGTCCGACGTTTTTTCCCAGTCGCCGTCATGTACGTTCTCTTTATCGGAAAGCATAAAATCGACTTTGCTTCCCGACGGAATGACAATAACCGCATTCGGATCGGAAAAAGCAAGAGGCGGACTGTCGTTTGCGTAATCAAAAGCGACCGTTTGTCTGAGAGTTACGGCGTCCGAGCCGAAATCGGCGATCACTTTTCCGGGAAGAGCGGACGGTGACGTTATGAAAACATACTGACCGCCGTCGGCTTCTATATAGCCGTCGTAAAAGAGGATGTGCCGCGTTCCGTCGCCCGTCGTATAAGCCGTTCCTTTCGGAAATTTGCCGAAATTTTCAGCCGCCAGAACTGTTTTGCCGTTCGCCTCATTGAGAAAAAGCAGCGCGCTGTTTTTCGTTATAAGAACGGTCTTTCCCGTGTTTACAAGAGATGTCGCGGAGGTTGCCGATGTCGGGAAAGTATAGTTTCCGACAGACGTATTTTCGGGATAAAGGGTAAGCGAAAAAGTTGCCGAAAGAGATTTTTTTCCGTAAGAAAAAGTCACCGTGAACGCGACTTTTTCGGGCCCGTTTTCGGGGAGTTTTTCAATAAGGACCGATATCGGAATTTCGGCTGTTCCGCCGGGGGAAATATTCAAAGAAGAAACTTCCGCGACGGGGGTTATAAAATCGCTCTCCGTCGAGACCGAGAGGTTTCCCGCAATTCCGCCGCCCGTAGACGAAATCGGTATCTTAAGGGTCACGTCGTCTTTACTGTTCAAAGTTCCGAGAAGAACTTCGCCGCCTTTTTCCGAAAGATAAAGGCTTTGGGCTTTCGACGGATACTCATAAACCATATTAAGCGTTTTTACGGAATTGTCTCTCGCAAAAACGGATGCAGGAAGCATCAGAAGAGAAAAGAGAAGTATTAAGAAAGACAGGGCATATTGCTTTTTCACGTTTTACTCCTCTCTGATAATCATTTTACGGTGGGGATAGCCGAAAGCCGGAAAAGAGACGTATCGGCGTCTGCGTTTACCGAAAGAACAAAGTTTTTCGCCGACAGTCTGCCGCCTTTAAGGTCGAACGTTTTCTCGTTTCCCGTTTCATCGTAAAACCGACATACATACCCCGGACCCTGTTCGTTATACAAGGCGCTTCCCTGTTTGGCCTTTGTGATTTTCCCGATGAACGGAACGGAATCTTCGGTCACCGTTCCGCCGTCGGTAAGATACAGGGCAATACGTCCGTCGCCGTTAAAGCCGTCGGTCACCGTAAGATAAAGGGAAAACTCGAGGTCGTTTGCGCAGATATCCGTCGAAGTTTTGGCGTTTACGACGGAAAACGCGAGCCGCGCATCGCCCTCTTCGGTAAAGACGAACGCCGTCGGCGCCGGGGGCAGGGGTTCGGTTTCGGAAGTTACCGTTCCGCAGATATTCAGATATTCCGAATCAAAGACCGAAAAAGGGATATTTCCCTTTACGGAAGCGGAATACCGCGCGAAGACGGCTCCCGCCGCCAACACCGCCGCCGCAAGCAAAACAAGCAAAGCAACGAGATATTTATATTTTTTTCTCATCGCAAAGCCGTCCTTTCGTCAATTTGCGGTAACAGTGAAGACCGAACCGTTTCGGGTCGTTTTGTGGGTCGAGGGGACAAACGCGGAAACGTCGCTTGAGAATTTTCCGCCCGTTACCGAAACGCTGCAGGAGGTCGCTTTTGCATCGTGAACTCTCACCGCGTAACCGGAAAACCCGGATATTTCGGTCTTATCGCCCGTTATTGAAATGTCGATCGAATAATTATAGTTTGTTTCGGCGTAAACGCCGTCGCCCGTATCGGTAAAGCCCGAATTCGAAAATGCGGGAGCGGACGGTTTTACTTTTCCGCCCGACGTATCCGTACCCGAAACCTTACTGTCGGTGATTTTAACGCTTCCGCCCTTTACGGCGATACCCGTAAAGCCCGAAATCTCGCTGTTTTCAACGGTAAGCGAAGAATTCTGCTGAGGCTGGAAGATACCCGCCCAGAGCCCCGAAATTCTGCTGTTTTTGATACGTATATCCGTACCCGAATACCGAACGGTACCGTTGCCCGCGATCGCTATATAGTCGGTGCTTGTGAGTTCGGAAGAATCGACGGTAAGAACTGTCTTTCCCGAAGACTCGTCTCCGTTTCCGAAGACAAGGACGGGAGCCGTGCCTGCCGTTATCGAACTGTTTGAAATATGGACGGAGGAATCTTTTCCGCTGCCGCTGTCCCTTATGTTTATGCCGCCGTAAATCCCCGTCACCGTAACGTTGTCTACGGTAACGTCGCTTCCGGTAACGCTGCAGACGAAGTTGCTTGACGATACGCCGCCCTCAACCGTTCCGTTCATTAAATAAAGAGACGAATTTTCCGCTCTGAACATATCCCCCGCGGTGTCGACGGTTATTTTATGACCGCCGAGGTCTATTATTTTTTCGGTACCCGTCGGAACGGTCACCGTCGAAGAAAGAGAAACGTCGGAGGAAAGGGCTACCATTTCGACTTCCGGGTCGGAAAGAGACGAAACGAATTCCGAAACGTTCGAGACGGTCACGGTCTCGAATTTCCGCTGTTGACCGACGACATTGAGCGCCGCGGAAAATTCGGAGTTTTCCGAAGAACCGAGTTCGGTATCTTTGGCGTTTGCCGCCTCTATTTCACCGTAGGAGCAGAGATACAGCCATACGCCCTTGCCGTTTTCGTCGACAGAAACGGGAAAGCACCCGTTGACGGCGCTGTTTTCGCTTACGGTGCCCTCGTATCCGTCCGTCGAAGAAATGTTATAAAGGAAATCCGAAAGCGGAGTGTCGGAATCGACCGAAAGAAGGTTTCCGTCGTCATCGAACGTCGCTTTGTCATAATCGTAAATTACGGGAGAGAAATATTCCGAAACGGTCTTTTCGGCGGAGGTCACGGTTCCGCTGAAATAGTAACCAAGAACGTCGTAGACCCATTCCCATTTTATCTCGGTGTTGTTGCTTAACCCCTCCGCCAAAGAAAGGGTCTGTCCGGGAAGCAGAGTGTAGGAATAGGAAGAAAAACCGTTTATATAAACTCTGTCGACAGTTTCCCCGTTAAGGACAGCCTGTGTGTCGGCATAGAAATACATTCTCTGTCTGAAATCCTCCGACATCGGAGTTTTTGAGATGTCGACGGTCACCGATATTATCTGTTCGGTCGTGTTTTCGACCGAAAGAGGGATAATTCCGCTGCTTCCGGGATACGCTTTGATAACGCTTTCGTCAATTAAGACGTTTCCCTCAAAACCCCACTCCGAGGCTTTGAAATTGAGTCCCGAAGCGCGCAGAACGTTGTTATACCATGCGGCGGTCGCGGCGAAAATCAGAATGACCGACAGAACTACCGCGACGGAACTCAGAAATATCTGTCTGTAAAGCTTATTCTTAAAGAACGTCGCCGGCTTTGTCTTTATCGTATTCAGTTGTGCAAT
>CAKRRS010000134.1 GCA_934394665.1 uncultured Acetatifactor sp.
GTAGAGGGACGGGTCGCCTACACGCGCCATCCATGTGCGCAAAAGGTCTTGCCGTGCAAGCCCTGGCTGTCGCGAACGTCCTGTTCGCTCCTCCCTGAATCCTGACCACTTCTTAAGGGAATATCAACACTCTCCGACAAACAGCTTCCAGAAGGCATTCTGTCCGTTCCGGGAGTCCTGTTTTCCTAAAACTTTCTGTAAACCAGTAGCCCCGGTTGCATATAAGAATAAGCTGACCGTAAACAGACGCCGGCACTTAGCGGGCGTACTTTGGCCGCTTACGTGCCGCTGCGCTCTGTTTCCGAGCAAAGTGTGCTAAAGCACACCGCGATGTCAGCGTTTCTTATATGCAATCGGGGCTACGGCGACAGGTTAGCTAATTAACTTGCCATTTAACAAACTCTCAATTTATTCTCAGGAGGCCGCTTATGAGTGATGCAATTCCTATCAACAGAATCAAAGGTGTCGGTGAAAAGACTGCCGGGTTGTTCGGCAAAATCAATGTATTCACGGTCGAAGATCTGATTCATCACTATCCCAGAGACTATGAGTCTTTTGATGCCCCGGTAGCCATCCGCGATGCCGCCCCCGGAAAGATACAGGCAATCTACGGTCAGATCACTGCTATCCCTAATGTAAAAAAAGTGCGTAATCTGACCATTTTGAATGCCCTGCTCAAAGACGATCACGGTGATTCCCTGCAGCTTACTTTTTTCAACATGCCTTTCTTGAAAAAAGTCTTAAAGCCCGGAGGATTCTATTTGTTCCGGGGATTGGTACAGCAACGGGGCATCCATAAGATCATGGAGCAGCCCCGGATGTTTACCTGGGAGGATTACAAGGAAAAAAGCGGACGGCTTCTGCCACGCTATGCTCTGACCAAGGGTCTGACGAATCAGGCGGTACAAAAAGCGGTGGCGCAGGCGCTGGAATACTATCCTCCGGAAGAGGAATATCTTCCGCAATGCCTTCTCCAAAAATACCCGATGATGTCACACCGGAAAGCTGTGAATGCATTGCATTTTCCGCAGGACAGGGACGAGTTGCTTGCCGCCAGAAGCCGTATGGTCTTCGAAGAATTCTTTTCTTTTCTGCTGGTGCTGCGTAAGAACAAAGACCTGGCTGCAAAGACAGAGAACCATTTTCCGATGTACGAAACGGCGGATACCGTAAGATTTCTAGAACAATTGCCTTTTCCGTTGACCAAAGCGCAGAAGAAGGTATGGGGCGAGCTACGGGAGGACATGGGAAGTCCTTACGCCATGAACCGCCTGATTCAGGGTGATGTCGGCTCCGGAAAAACGATTCTGGCAGTGCTCGCCTTGCTCATGTGTGCTGCCAACGGTTATCAGGGCGCTTTGATGGCTCCCACGGAAGTACTGGCCGTCCAGCATTTTGAAACGATCACAGGATATGTCAGGAAATACGGCATCGCCTTCCGGCCGATATTGTTGACAGGCTCCATGACCGCAAAAGAAAAGAAAGAAGCTTATGCCAAGATAGCTTCCGGCGAGGCGAATCTGATCATCGGAACGCATGCACTGATCCAGGAAAAGGTAGCCTATTCCTCTTTGGCATTGGTGGTAACCGATGAGCAGCATCGTTTTGGTGTGCGTCAGCGCGAGACGCTTGCCGGAAAAGGCACACAGCCGCATGTCCTCGTCATGAGTGCCACCCCGATTCCCAGAACGCTGGCCATTATTCTATACGGAGATCTGCAAGTGTCTGTGATCGATGAGCTTCCTGCAAACCGGTTACCTATTAAAAACTGCGTGGTGGGAACTTCCTATCGTCCGAAAGCCTATGAATTTATTGCAAAAGAAGTGGCTGCCGGGCGACAGGCCTATGTGATCTGTCCGATGGTAGAAGAAGGAGAGTCCGAAGATCTGGAGAATGTAGTGGATTATACGGAGAAACTACGGGCTGCGTTACCGGTCTCTGTGCAGGTAGCTTATCTGCATGGGAAAATGCGACCTGCCGACAAAAACCGTATTATGGAAGAATTTGCCAGACAGGAAATTGACGTGTTGGTATCGACCACCGTCATTGAAGTCGGAATCAATGTGCCCAATGCGACCGTGATGATGGTAGAAAATGCAGAACGATTCGGTCTCGCCCAGCTGCATCAGTTGAGAGGGCGCGTCGGGCGTGGGGAATTTCAAAGCTATTGCATTTTTATCAGTACTTCCGAAGCCAGGGAGACGATGGAACGCCTGCAGATTCTGAATCATTCCAACGACGGCTTTTACATTGCTTCCGAAGATCTGAAGCTGCGTGGTCCCGGTGACATCTTCGGTATCCGTCAAAGCGGTGAATTCTCTTTTGCCCTGGGGGATATTTATACCGATGCTGCTCTGCTAAAGACAGCATCCGCCGCTGTGGATCAGCTGCTTTCGGAAGATCCCGGTCTGTGTGAAGAAGACAGTCTCCTTCTCAGGCGTTATTTTGAAGCACACCGGTTTGCAAATATGGTTGACTTTCGAACTATCTGACAGTAAAATTACTTTTAGGTTCAAAATTTTATGCAGAAACATAATGTGAGGAAGGGTTTGCAGAACAAATGGCAAAAATAGCAATTGTAACGGACAGCAACAGTGGTATTACACAGGCGGAGGGTGCAAAACAAGGAATTTATGTTCTTCCCATGCCTTTCATGATCGATGAGGTAACCTATTATGAAGATATTGACCTGACACAGGAGCAGTTTTATGAAAAATTGAGGTCCGGTGCCAACATTGCCACCAGTCAGCCGTCTCCGGAAAGTGTTACAAGCTTATGGGACAAGCTGTTACAGAAATATGATGAAATCGTGCACATCCCCATGAGCAGCGGTTTGTCCGGATCCTGTCAGAGTGCTATGGCATTCGCTGCGGATTACGACGGGAAAGTACAGGTAGTTAACAACCAGCGTATTTCCGTAACACAGCGTCAATCTGCGCTGGATGCACTGCAGCTTGCTGCCGCAGGAAAAAGTGCCGCAGAAATCAAAGAATTTTTGGAGAATGACAAGTTTAACAGCAGTATTTATATCATGCTGGATACTCTTTATTATCTGAAAAAGGGCGGCCGCATCACTCCGGCAGCTGCAGCGATTGGTACCATGCTTCGTCTGAAGCCTGTTCTTACTATTCAGGGAGAAAAGCTGGATGCTTTTGCCAAGGCAAGAACTACTTCCCAGGGCAAGACGATGATGATCAATGCTATCAAAAAGGATATTACCGGGCGTTTTGGAGGGATGACGGAAGATAAGCATATCTGGATGCAGATTGCTTATACGTATGACCGCGCTGCCGCAGAGCAATTCCGCGCAGAAGTCGAAGCAGAATTCCCCGGATATGATATTCATATTGATCCTTTGTCTTTAAGCGTTGCCTGCCATATCGGTCCCGGATCCCTTGCGTTGGCATGCTGTAAGAAGATTACGGTATAACAAAGAAGACGTTAAATGGCAAGTTAGTGAAGTAATTGGTCTAAAGTCGCCGTAGCCGTGGCAGTATATAAGAAACGCTGACATCGCTT
>CAKRRS010000135.1 GCA_934394665.1 uncultured Acetatifactor sp.
ACAGCTGCCGGAAGGCATTCTGTCCGTTCCGGGAGTTCGTCCGGTTAGCCAATGATCATTAACTAACTTTCAATTTACTCGCAAAACTGAAGCAATTCCGCAGGCTTTGTGATAATGGCATCCGCATGTCCGCCTTCGAGTTCTGCGCGGTCGCGGAAGCCCCACAGGACGCCGACGGTGAACGCGCCTGCCGCTTTGCCGGTCTTCATGTCGGTGGCAGTGTCGCCCATGTATAGCACCTGATCGGCAGTGCATCCGAACTTGTCCAGGATGCGGAATACTCCGGCAGGATCCGGCTTAATGGGAACGCCGTCCACCTGTCCCTGTACCACATCAAAATATCCCTTGCCGAACAGGCTCTCGATGACATCCACTGTCGCATGATGCGGTTTATTGGACAATACAGCAATCTTCATGCTGCGTTTTTTCAGTGCTTCCAAAAGTTCAGGAATTCCCTCGTAGGGTTTCACCTGATACATACAGTTGGCCTGGAAGATCTCCTTGTATCTGGCGTACGCCGCATCGAAATGGACCAGTTCGGTATCACCGCCCTTGATCAGCGCTCGTTTTACCAGATTGGCAGCACCGTCACCTACGAAATATTTATAATCCTGCACGGAAAAAGGACCGTAGCCGAATTCTGCCATGGTCTTGTCTCCGCTGTATTTCATGCTCATAATGGAATCGGATAATGTTCCGTCCAAATCAAATATTGCTGCTTTTTTCATTTTAATCCTCACTTCCGCGCACGCTCTTTGCACATAACGAGTTTGTGTCAAGTGTGCGCAGACACAAATCTCGCGTGTGAAAATTTATTTTTCACACTCATCTCCATTCTGCAGACACTTTCTTGCGTCAGATGTAGTCGCAATGTGAATCGTGGATTCCCATCATCAAATTTCAAATTTGATGACGCGATAAGAGTTACTTTGTATTGCCGTATTTTTGATTTGTCACTGCAATAAGAACCTTATTACTACATTCGTGATACAATAACCGTATCTGTTACAACAGCTGTAATTTGCGCAGCTCCTGATAGACTCTGCCCACCGGAAGACCCACAACGTTATTATAGTCTCCCTCGATTCCCTGAATATACCTCGCACAGAATCCCTGGATTCCGTACGCACCGGCTTTGTCCATAGGATCCCCGGTGGCAACGTATTCACGAATCTCTTCTTCACTCATGGGGCAGAAATGCACAGTAGTCTTCTCATGGAAAGTAAACTTCCGCTGCTCTGTGTTCTCATCATACAGGATCGTCACTCCCGTATATACATCATGTGCTCTTCCCTGCAGCAGGTGCAGCATTGACATGGCGTCAGACACTGTTTTCGGCTTTCCGAGAATTTTTCCGTCACAGGCCACTACCGTATCAGCACCAATCACAATGTTATCCTGTGCGGCAACCTTTTCTTCTCCACTGCCTCTCACGTTATGATATTCTTGTGTCCGATTTGCACATTTTTCTGCATTATCAGACAAACTTCCGCCACAGGCTTCTGCACTGTCCACCGATATCCGAATGTCACACGGCTCCACATTCTTATTGAAAATTCGCGCATCGGCATTATCGTCAGTGTCTGTCTGCAAATGCATCCATTCCCACACCGCCTGTGCTTTCTGCGCGGACAGTTCTTCCACTACGTTTGCCGGCTCTGTGGAAGTAATTTTTTCTTCTGTCTCGCTGACTACGACTTCAAAACCGAGTCCGATCTGTGTCAAAAGCTCCCGTCTCCTAGGGGAGGCGGATGCCAGTATGATCTTCTTATTCATGATGTGTCTCCGGGATAAAGGTTCTGCTTACAGCAACCGATTCTCCCACAGCCTCCTTCGCTTTTTGAATTGCTTCCAGGCAGAAAGCATCCTGTGAATTGAACAGCTGTTTTCCTCTCTTGTCCTGTTTTACGTAACTGCCGTCCGGCTGCAGAATAGAAGCTTTCACGTTGTCCTTCAGCTGGCTGTTCAGAATATGTAACAACTCTTCTTTTAATTCCGGGCGTTCCACAGGGAACAGGATCTCCACACGGCGCTCCAGATTACGGGGCATCCAGTCGGCACTTCCGCAATAGATCTCATAGTGATCATCGTTGGCAAAATAGAAAATACGACTGTGCTCCAGAAAATTGCCTACGATAGATCTGACACTGATATTCTCGCTGACGCCGGGGATTCCCACTTTCAGACAGCAGATGCCTCTGACGATCAATTCGATCTTCACGCCGGCAGCACTTGCTTCGTACAGGGCTCGAATAATATCCTTGTCGCACAAAGAGTTCATCTTTGCAATAATATGTGCTTTTTTGCCTTCCAGTGCATAGTTTTTCTCACGCTCGATCAGATGCAGGAATTTATCCTTCAGCCACAGTGGTGCCAGTGCCAGCTTATTCCAGAACAACGGTTCTGAATAGCCGGACAGCATGTTGAATACTGCCGTAGCATCTTCTCCGATACGCTCCGCACAAGTAAGCATACCTATGTCCGTATACAGCTTTGCGGTAGCATCGTTATAGTTACCCGTTCCCAGATGCACATATCTGCGGATACCGTCCTCTTCTCTGCGGACCACCAGTGTGATCTTCGAATGGGTCTTCAGGCCTACCAGACCATAGATGACGTGGCAGCCGGCCTTCTCCAGCATTCTCGCCCAGACAATATTGTTCTCCTCATCAAAACGTGCTTTCAGTTCCACCAGTACGGTGACCTGCTTGCCATTCTCCGCTGCCTGCGCAAGGGCTGCGATAATCGGAGAATTACCGCTGACACGATACAGGGTCTGCTTGATTGCCAGTACTTCCGGATCTCTTGCCGCCTGACGGATAAAATCCACTACCGGCGTAAAGCTCTGGAACGGATGATGTAACAGAATATCGCCCTTGCGGATCTCTTCGAAAATATTGCAGCCTGTAGGAAGTGACGGGGACTGCTGCGGCTCATATTTCGGGGTCTTCAGATGGTTAAATCCATCCAACCCATAAATCTTCATCAACACAGTCAGGTCTAAAGGGCCGTCGATCTCATAAATATTCTGGGATTCGATATGCAGTTCTTTTTTGATAATCTTCAGCAGTCGCTTATCCATGCCGTTCTCTACTTCCAGACGGATGGCCTCGCCCCACTGTCTCTTTTTCAGCTGCTTCTCGATCTCTTTTAACAGATCTGCTGCCTCATCCTCGTCAATACTCAGATCCGCATTACGCATGATACGGAAAGGATGTGCACAGACAATATCGTAATTCAGGAACAATTTATCCATGTTCCGTTCAATGATCTCCTCCAACAGGATGATCTTGCAGCTTTTGCCCTTGGAAGGAATCTTTACCACACGGCTTAAGACGCTTGGTACCTGTACGGTTGCGAATTCCAGTTCCTCGTCGCTGTTTTTCTTCCGCACCAT
>CAKRRS010000136.1 GCA_934394665.1 uncultured Acetatifactor sp.
TCCTTCAGGCGGTCATATTCCCGTTCCATGGCCTGTAAGCTTCCGATGCCGCTTCCCACACTGCAGCCCACCATATACGGATCTTCCTGTTCCATAATAAGACCTGCATCTGCGATTGCCTGTCCGGCAGCCGCCACTGCGAACTGGCAGAACTGCTCCATTCTGCGGGCAGATTTTTTGTCCATATATTGTGCAGGATCAAAATCCTTCACTTCCGCCGCCAGCTTACAGCGGTAATCCGCAGTATCAAAATAGGTGATGGAACCGAATCCGGTCTTGCCCTCTTTGATACTATTCCAGAATTCCTCTACGCTGTTGCCGATGGGAGTAATGGCTCCCATGCCTGTTATTACAACTCTTCTATTTTTACCCATACGTGATATACTCCCTCGCGTCCTGCCATATTTTTCTATCTTGCTGTACCGTTAGCGGACATATTTTCTATTCTGCTTTCCTGTTGCCGGACATAGTTTTACATCGCCATACCGCCGTCCACGCACAGTACCTGGCCGGTGATATAGTCCGAGGCATTTCCTGCCAGGAACAGAACCGCCTGCGCGATATCCTCCGGTTTTCCCATTTTCTTAAGTGGGATCTGTCCGACTGCATTATCCTGTACCGCCTCCGGCAGCTTGTCTGTCATATCTGTCCGGATAAATCCGGGTGCCACGGCATTCACACAGATATTTCGGGATGCCAGTTCTCTTGCTACGCTTTTCGTCAGGCCGATCAGCCCCGCCTTGGATGCGGAATAATTAGCCTGCCCGGCATTCCCGACGATACCACTGACAGAAGAGATATTGATGATTTTCCCATATCTCTGTTTCATAAAGGTCTTCGTCAGATGCCGGATCATGTGAAATGCACCTTTCAGGTTCGTATCCAGGACTGCATTGAATTCTTCTTCCGTCATCCGCACGATCAGATTGTCCCGCGTAATTCCGGCGTTATTGACAAGGATGTCAACTCTGCCGTATTTCTCTGTTACTGCCTTTACAAAGGCTTCACTCTCTGCAAAATCCGCAACATTGCACTTCACAGCCTCCGCCATGCCGCCGCATCTTCGGATGTCCGCCGCCACCGCTTCCGCTGCCTCTGCTGAGCCGTTATAATTGATGATCACCGTGGCTCCTTCTGCTGCCAGTGCCTTTGCCACTGCTTTTCCGATGCCCCGTGATGCCCCGGTAACGATAGCAACTTGTCCTGTCAGACTTTTTCCTGTCAGCATACCAGTTCCTCCATCACCCGGTCCAGATCCTCCGGTTTCTCGATATTGTATACTTTGACATTTCTGTCAATTTTACGGACAAAGCTTGTGAGTGTCTTCCCCGGACCGATCTCTACGAACGTGTCCACACCATCTGCGATCATACGCTCTATGCTCTGGGTGAACTGTACGGGACTGGATACCTGCTGTTGCAGCAATCCCACAACTTGTGACGCATCTGTCACATAATCCGCTGTTACGTTGGACACATAAGGAATCCAGGGGGTTGACAGCTTGACGCTTTTCAATTCTTCTGCCAGCTGTTCTCCTGCATTTTTTAACAGGGCTGAGTGGAACGGTCCACTGACTTTCAGGGGTACACAGCGTTTTGCACCTGCTTCCTTCAACGCTTCCGATGCTGCCGCTACCGCATCAGCCTCCCCGGTGATCACGATCTGCCCCGGGCAGTTATAATTTGCCACGGAGACGACTTTGCCGGTTTCTTTTGCTGTCCGTTCGCAGATTGCTGCCACTGCATCTCCGTCCAACCCCAATACTGCTGTCATGGCTCCGCCTTCCGGATAGGCCTCCTGCATGTAGATACCACGCATCCGGATGATACGGAACAGATCCGGCAGCTCCATCACACCGCTGGCAGCCAGTGCCCCATATTCTCCAAGGCTTAAGCCTGCTGCCATCTCTGCTTTCAGACCCTTTGCCTCCAATACTTTCAGAATAGCCACTTCCATGGTCAGCATGGCGATCTGCGTATATTCCGTAATATTGATATAAGGATTTTCTTCAAAGGTCAGCTGCTCCATAGAGTACGGATGTCCGCTTTCCGCCTGCTTTTCCCGCTTATCCTGCCAGTACAGATTCTGGAGCACCTTGTCTGCCAGTTTCCACACCGCCTGTACTTCCGGGTAAGTATCGTAGAACTCCTTGCCCATTCCTATGTACTGGGATCCCTGTCCCGGGAATAAATATGCGATCCTGCTCATTTTGTCATCTCCTAATTACTATGTGATTCTATTGTTCTCCTCGGTTACAGCACATTTTTATAATGTGCCGTTTTCCACATAACTACGCTGCCCGTCGCTGTTCGAAATCTGTTGTCAGCGGTTACCGGTCGCTATATTTCATTTATGCTGTCCTTGTGCCGCTATGCACTCCTGCGCCTGCTGCACTGTCTCTTCAATAATCTCACGGCAGGTCTGTTCTCTGCGAATCAATCCTGCGATCTGCCCCGCCATCAGGGTTCCGTTTACGGTATCTCCGTCCTGTACTGCCTTTCTGAGAGATCCCAGCGTCAGCTTTTCCAGCTCCATGAAGTCTGCATTTTCCTTTTCCAGCTTCAGATACTCTCTGGTCATCTGATTGCGCAGGGAACGCACCGGATGTCCGGTAGACATTCCCGTCACCACGGAATCGATATCCTTTGCCTTGATGATCTGATTCTTGTAATTTTCATGGACAATGGATTCCTTCGATGCTACGAACCGGGTACCCATCTGGATTCCCTCTGCCCCCAGCATAAAGGCTGCCGCCATGCCTCTGCCATCAGCGATACCTCCGGCCGCGATCACCGGGATAGATACCGCATCCATCACCTGCGGCACCAGTGCCATGGTCGTGGTGGAACCAATATGTCCGCCGCTCTCCATGCCTTCCGCCACTACGGCGTCTGCGCCGGCCCGTTCCATCATCTTCGCCATAGCCACACTGGCCACCACCGGAATGACTTTCACTCCGGCATTCTTCCACAGCTCCATGAATTTTCCCGGGTTTCCAGCACCAGTCGTTACCGCTTTTACTCCTTCTTCCACGACGATCTCCGCTACTTTCTCCGCATTGGGATTGAGCAGCATGATATTCACGCCGAAGGGCTTATCCGTCAGTTCTTTACATTTGCGGATCTCCTCCCGGATAACCTCAGGCGGAGCGGAAGCGGCCCCGATGATCCCTAAGCCTCCGGCATTCGATACTGCTGCCGCCAGCTTATGTTCCGCCACCCATGCCATGCCGCCCTGGAAAACGGGATATTCTATTTGTAGAAGTTCCGTGATCTTTGTTTTCATTGTCTTTCTGATCCTTCTCGTCGTTCTGCG
>CAKRRS010000137.1 GCA_934394665.1 uncultured Acetatifactor sp.
TTTTTTAATCTGTCAGACTAATGTTCTATGATCTCATGCCACCCGGTAAGGGCAATACATGAATACGGTGCGGAACAGATATCCCGCACACGTTTATGGTTCTTATAATGATTATACTAACTGTGCCTGTACAGCGGTCAGTGCTACGACACCAACAATATCCTGCCAGGAGCATCCTCTGGACAGATCGTTAACAGGCTTTGCGATACCCTGTAACATAGGACCGTAAGCTTCCGCTCCACCCAGTCTCTGTACCAGCTTGTAACCAATGTTACCTGCATCCAGATTCGGGAAGATCAGGACATTGGCATGTCCGTTTACAGGGCTTCCGGGAGCCTTGGACTTAGCTACGCTGGGAACCAGAGCTGCATCCAGCTGCAGTTCGCCGTCCAAAGTCAGATGAGGATACTCCTCATGCGCGATACGGGTAGCTTCTACAACCTTGTCAACCAGTGCATGTTTTGCACTTCCCTTGGTAGAATGGCTCAGCATAGCGATCACAGGCTTAGGTCCGATCAGTGACTTGAAGCTTCTGGAAGAAGTATCTGCGATCGCAGCCAGCTCTTCGGGCGTAGGATCCTGGTTCAGACCGCAGTCAGCGAACAGGAAAGTACCGTTCTCGCCCAGATCCTTGAATACGGTATCCATAACGAAGAATGCGGATACCAGCTTGACACCGGGAGCAGTCTTTAAGATTTGCAGTGCGGGTCTCAAGGTATCTGCGGTAGAATGACATGCACCGGCTACCATACCGTCTGCATCATTTGCCTTAACCATTACGATACCGAAGGTCAGATAATCGTTTAACAGGATCTCTCTTGCCTTCTCGGGAGTCATTCCCTTTGCTTTTCTGGTTTCATATAATAAATTCACATAGTCATCCAACTTGGGAGTTGTTTTAGGGTTAACTACTGTTACCTTGGACAGGTCGACTTCCAGCCAGCCCGCACCATCCATGATCTTCTCTTCATCACCGATCATAATGATATCAGCAATGCCCTCTTCCACGATACGGGCAGCAGCCAGTAATGTTCTCTTATCATTAGATTCCGGTAATACAATTGTTTTTTTGTCGAGTCTTGCTCTCTCTTTAATCATGTCAATGTATGACATATCCATTCTCCTTTCCGGCGGGGGATACCCGCTTCCTCCCAAATAACTTCTGTAAAGTTTTGGTTTTATCTTAACAAACCGATGTATTTATATTATACTAAATACATCTGGAGTACACAAGGGCATAATGTTCGCAAAATTGTATATTTTCAGATACAACCTGTATTTTTTTATTTCAAAAATTGCTGATAACCATGCACATGTAAATGCTTTCAATGTATGTTATTTTTTTCACATTTACATACTGCTTTTATGTTCGGTATATCGTTAATTTCTTTTCACGAAAGGAGCCATGTTATGAAGGTCAACGGTATTGTCGCAGAATACAACCCTTTTCATAATGGTCATGCTTATCAATTGCAGCATGCCAAAGAAGCCACCGGCGCGGATTATACGATTATTGCCATGAGCGGTAATTTCGTGCAGCGCGGTGCCCCTGCCCTCTTAGATAAATTCACCAGGGCAAAAATGGCTCTGGAGAACGGTGCCGATCTTGTTCTGGAACTTCCCACCTGCTATTCTGCTTCCAGTGCGGAATTTTTCGCAAGAGGTGCTGTCGCATTATTCGACAAACTCAGAGTCGTCACCAACCTGTGTTTTGGCAGTGAATGCGGCGATATCGAAGCATTATCCCGGATCGCTGATATCTTCTATACCGAGCCGGTAGCTTATGCGGAATCTCTGCGCTTTAACCTGAAAAAAGGAATGTCTTTCCCGATTGCCAGAACCTGGGCACTGCTCCAATATGCTCCTTCTCTGAGTGATGATAAGGACGTGCTTTCCTCTCCGAACAATATTCTGGGAATCGAATATCTGAAGGCACTGATGTCCAGAGACAGCAAAATTCGTCCCTTTACCACCACTCGTGTGGGTGCGGATTATCACGACCAGCGTCTGGGGAGCAATCAGTGCTCTGCTCTCGCGATCAGACAGTCAATTGCCGCCGGACATGATCTTGCTTTCCTCGCATCCCAGATGCCGGAAAGTGCCTATGAGCTGCTTTGTTCCGCCCTACAGCAACAAAAACCGTTATTTACGGATGATTTTTCCGCAGCTTTGCAATACAAGTTGCTCACAGAATATGCTTCCGGTTACGACCATTATCAGGACATCTCTTCGGACCTGTCCGACCGCATCCGGAATACTCTCCCTTCCTTCACCGGATACAGTGCTTTCTGTGATCTGTTGAAGAGTAAAGATATGACTTACACCCGGATCAGCAGAGGTCTTCTTCATATTCTGTTAGACATGACCAAAGAAGAATTCGCGACCTGCAAAGAGCAGGATTATATCTCTTCAGCCCGCATCCTCGGATTCCGCAAGGATGCCGCTCCATTGCTCAGCGAGCTTAAAAAGAACAGCTCCGTTCCCCTCGTTACCAGCCTGGCCGATGCAAGGCAGCAGCTTAATGGGAATGCGTTAGAAATGCTTGATAAGGATATTCTGCGTAATCAGATTTACCTGGGAACTGCGGCGCTTAAGAATCAGCAGGAAATGAAGAATGAATACCGGATGCCTATTGTGATTGTGTAACTTGAAAGTTAGTTAAGCAAAGGGACGAACTCCCGGAACGAACAGAATGCCTTCTGGCAGCTGTAACGTCTCCGAGTGTGAATTCCCTAAAGAAGTGGATATCGTATATGGTATCGGGACGGGCACGGCTCTAGGCGACATCCATGTCGCCGACCGCCTGTCGCGAACATCGTGTTCGCTCCACCCTGTTTCCCAACCACTTCTTAAGGGAATATCAACACTCTCCGACAAACAGCTTCCAGAAGGCATTCTGTCCGTTCCGGGAGTTCTGCGGTTCTTGAACATTCCTGAATTTTGCTTTAAAAATGTCCAAAATAAAGGAAAAAGTGATATAAACAAGCCGAATTTTATGGGTATTCCTGAAAAATATTGCTCGTGAGTTCTTAATAGTGGAAAATATTGAAATATAAGGGGAAAATTCCTTTATTTGACTTAATTATGGCATGTTTGAACGGAATTTATATTGACTGTGATTTTCAAATTTCAAGTAAACCAGTAGACCCGGTTGCATATAAGAATAAGCTGACCGTAAACAGACGCCGGCACCATAGCGTCCCTTGGACGCATTGCGAGGGTACTTTCCTCGCTTACGTGCCGCTGCGCTCTGTTTCCGAACGCAAGTGATGTCAGCGTTTCTTATATGCA
>CAKRRS010000138.1 GCA_934394665.1 uncultured Acetatifactor sp.
CCCTTGCCATCCGCACGGAAAATGTGTTGATGAATGGGGAAACAGTATGCACACATGAGGTGGTAGTTGTGGAAAAAAGTTTTGCCGGCGGGCAGCTGCGTATCTTATTCCGGATGACAGACGGGCAGTTGTTGACAGCCAGTCGCTATGGTATCGACAATGACCTGCAGCCCGGACAGAAAGTGAAAATCGGCTGGACTGCGGAAAATGCAGTAAAGGTAACAGATAATGAGGAAAAATAAGTCAGGAAAGAAAGGCAGGAAGCCGGACGGGAATATCGGTTTGCTGATTCCGATGTATGTGTTCACGATTCTGTTCGTGGCTCTGCCGATCTTATATATGTTTTTATTAAGCTTCCTGCGCAGAGCGCAGGTCTGGGGCGTGGACTTCACATTTACTCTGGACAATTACAAGAGAATTCTGGAGCCGTTATATCTGAATACGTTTGTGCAGTCACTGAAACTTGCGTTCACTTCTACCCTGCTGGTGGCGCTGATCGGGTATCCGTACGGATATTTTATGGCACGGATGAATGCAGCCTGGAAACGGCGGATGCTGCTACTGATCATGATTCCGTTCTGGACCAGTGCGCTGATCCGCCTCTACGGCTGGATCATTGTCTTTCGCAGCAACGGGGTACTGGATAAGCTTCTGATGGGTTTAGGACTTACAGGGCAGCCGTTAAAGCTTCTCTACACGTATCCTGCGGTGGTCGTGGGAATGGTCTATTCGCTGCTTCCGTTCATGATCCTGGCGGTCTATTCCAGTGCGGAAAAACTGGATTACTCTCTGGTGGAAGCCTCCAGAGATCTGGGAGCATCTGCGTGGAAAGCGTTCTGGACAGTCAGTTTCCGGCTGACGCTGCCGGGACTGTTATCCGGTGTGGTACTGTCGTTTATTCCGTCCATGGGACTGTTTTTCATCGCAGATATTCTGGGCGGCAATAAGATCGTCCTGGTGGGAAGTGTAATCCAGGAACAGATCACAAAAGGCAGGAACCAGCCGTTTGCGGCAGCACTATCGGCGGTACTGATGCTGCTGACTTCTGTGATGATCCGTCTGTATCGCAAGATCACGGGTACTTCACAGCTTGAAGGGATGTTTTAAGGTATGAAAAAGAAAAAATG
This sequence comes from uncultured Acetatifactor sp., assembly GCA_934394665.1. Classification (GTDB taxonomy): domain Bacteria; phylum Bacillota; class Clostridia; order Lachnospirales; family Lachnospiraceae; genus Acetatifactor. The sequence continues at coordinate 1,128 of CAKRRS010000138.1, forward strand.
GCCGTTTGTCTATGTGGCGGTGATCACGATTCTGACCTATATTCCGATTCTTTTGACGGTAGTGTATTCTTTTAATGAATCAAAGCTGACGTCTGTCTGGGAGGGCTTTTCCCTCAAATGGTACCGGGAACTTTTCCGGGACAGTGATATCGGCGAGGCACTGGTTAACAGCCTGATTCTGGCGGTACTTAGCTGCGTTTTGGCCGTTCTGATCGGCACCTCGGGAGCACTGGGGATGCAGCGCAGAAAGAGAAAAATGAATGACGTTGTGGCGTATGTATCGACCTTGCCGATCATGATACCGGAGATTATTCTGGGCATGGTATTTTTGTCCGTATTTTCCCTGATGGGACTGCCGTTTGGGATGATCACGCTGGTGATCGCACATACCACGTTCTGCGTGCCGTATATTTTTACCATGGTACGGACGAGACTGGTGGGGATGGACAAATCTCTGGAAGAGGCGGCGCTAGATCTGGGGGCGACGAGGTGGCAGGTATTTCGTGATGTGATCTTGCCGCAGATCCTGCCGGCGATTTTTTCCGGTGTGCTGTTGGCGTTTGCCATGTCCTTTGATGATGTGGTGATCAGCATCTTCGTCACCGGCCCGAAGGTCAATACCCTGCCGGTGAAAATATATACGAAGTTAAAGACCGGAGTCACACCGGAGATTAATGCACTTGCTACGGTGATGTTAGGTGTGATATTGTTGTGTCTGACAGGGGCGTATCTGTTGGGGCGTAAGTCTGATGCAGAGGCACCGCGGAGCAATTCATAGGTATCAGAACTTGGTAGAATGATTTTTTACAATACCGGCATTGTGATATCCGGACGTTTGACGAAATATTCTATGGTTACGATCATAAAGATTACAGTATTGCAGTGATACTGCAGAAGGAGGAGATTATGAAGAAAAAACTGTCACTGATTCTGGCAACATGTATGCTTGCCACCTTATTTACCGGCTGCGGAAGCAGCGGCAGCAAGGATAAGGGAGAACTGAATCTCTATACCTGGGACGGCATGTTCCCCCAGGAGATTCTGGACAGCTTCGAAAAAGATACCGGCATCCGCATCAACTATTCCAACTTTGATTATGATGAGGATATGCTGGCAAAGCTGGAAGAGACGAAGGGCGGTGACTATGACCTGGTCATTGCGGATGATTACATTATTGAGCTGGTGATTCAAGAAGGTCTGGCACAGAAACTGGATACGGCGAAGATCAGCACGTATGACAATCTGAATCCGGTATTTATGTCACAGTTCTATGATCCGGACAATGCGTACACGGTGCCTTACGGTGCGGGAATTCCGCTGATCGTCTATGATCCCGGTCTGACTGATGTGAAGATCACCGGTTATGAAGACCTGTGGAATCCGGAGTTGAAAGATAATGTGGCACTGACGGCAAATTATCGTGTTATTGACGGGATTACCTTAAAGACAATGGGGGAATCTTTTAATACCGAGGATCTGGATGTGATCCGTGCGGCAGGTGAAAAGCTGCTTACGCTGGCACCGAATATTCGTGTGATCAACGATAACAATACCCAGGATTATCTGATCAGCGGTGAAGTTGCAGCTGCATTTTTATATACTTCCCAGGTGTCTGCGGCACTGCAGGCAAGACCGGATCTGGAAGTCGTATATCCAAAGGAGGGACTGGGCTTCGGTATCATGGCAGGATTTATCCCGTCACAGGCGCCTAATGCTGATGCGGCGTATGCTTTCTTAGACTATATCAACCAACCGGAAAATGCGGCAAAGTGCTTTGAATATATCGGCTATTACTGCACCAACAAAGCTGCGGAAGAATATATCTCCGAGGATATGAAGAAGCTGATCGTGCTGCCGGAAGACGCGGCCGCGGGCGAGATCGTGCAGAATATCTCCCAGGAAGCAGAAGATCTGCATGCGGAGATCTGGAATCAGTTCAAAAATGCGTGCGATTAGTTCAGCTCGCACCATTCGCAAAATCGCATGAAAAAAACGCTTGACAGATTTGGATTGCACGCATATTATTAACCTAAGTTGAAAAACTGATTTGTAAATGCGATGAAAGAGACTCTTGCCAAGGGAAACGACAGGAATACAGCGTCACCGACTGAGAGCGCTGTTTGCGGAAGCTGGCG
>CAKRRS010000139.1 GCA_934394665.1 uncultured Acetatifactor sp.
AGATCATTGCCGCTGACGGTAAAGGTCATGTCAAAGGCATCCGGATCCGGGGTATCCTCGCGGTCTGCTTTTGCGGTACGGGTGATAGTTATGCCAAACTTAATATCTTCATAATTTTTTGACCGTAACTGAACACTTACTATCGCATTCTCGCCAATATCATCCATGGTGTTTTCACCCAGAGTGAATAGCAATTTTCCCTCGGAATATTTGATGTCAGAATCTGCTGCCAAAACGCTCCTAGAATCAGCCCGCATGATAACTTCCATCGTTGTCTCTCCCATATCCTCGGACAGCCCCGGTATCTGCACCGCCTTCTCTCCTTTGGCCGCCCAACTGTATTTGAGATCCAAGTCTCGAATCTTCGGAGCAATTGCTTTACTGATTTCCAATCTTACCCGTGCCTTCAGCGTCTGATAGTATTCCGGATGCTCCTTAGGAATAAACGTTGCCGTGTAGGTCTCGCTGTCGCCGACATAAGGAACCTTGTCATCATCGATCTGGATCTGCCAGTTTCCGTCGATGGTCTTGGTTCCCAGTTTTGCCGTCAGTCCTGTCACTGTGAGTTTACTCAGCTTATTGCCATAGGTTCCACTGGCGATGCCATCACCCTCTGCCGTAAGTGCTGCCGGGGCGATATTCACAGTCAGATCCTTCGTCGTCTGCTCCGGGAAGAAGGAAGAGTTTGTCCCGGTGTAAACGAGGGCGAAAGTGGTCTCGCCCACGGTCTGCGCCTTGTAGGTCGCTGTACCATCATCTTGGAAGTCCGCTGCATTTACCACTGTTTCATTTCCAATTCGAATCTCAAAGCTGCCGTCCGTATCGTCCGCAGAGATGTTATGTCCGTTTGGCACAAAGTTTACCAGTGCCTTTACCTTAAAAGTAATATCTTGTCCATAGGCGGGAGTAGCGTTATCTGTTCTCTCGAACAGCAGACCCGTGGTGTACTTTACACCAACTGCGTTATTCTCCCCAAGAGAAGGGTAGTAGGCGATTCCCTTCTCTTTGTCGTTGGCTTTCTTCGTCCAGATGGCCGAATCAAAGCCATTGGCTTTGAGTTCTTCGAAAAAGTTGGAAGAGGTCAGTTGCAGGGTAGAATGTCCCAAATCGCAGTCATCTTTTACGTTACAAATATCGTTATTGAAATAGCAATTCTTCGGGTCGGGATCACCACTATTTGATATTCCCGCAAGTTCTCCATTCCCTTTGACATTTCCTATGCTGATGCAATGATCAATGGTTCCGCTATGACCGCAGATTCCTGCCGCATGATACTCTCCCTGTACGTCTCCTGCAAAAAAGCACTGGGAAATCTTATTATAGACTCCACTCTGACTACAGATTCCTCCTGCGGTCCCACCTTTTACCGTCCCTATAAAGGAGCAGCCATAAATTTCGCCCTTAAGCAGATACCCACAAATTCCTCCTGCCGCGTTATTCGAAGCAATCACTCCGTTGGTAGCCAAAAGCATTACTTTACCGCTTTCTGCGATCGGACCATTTATGTTACCTATCCCGCCAAACAAGCCCAGACAATTACCTGTCATATTGACATGGCTTATCGTATGTCCGTCTCCACTGAATTTTCCTGTGTACGGAGTTCCTGGATCTCCAATGGAACTGAGTTGTACTCCACTCACATCAATATCGTTCGCCAGGACATAGTTTGCACTCCATTTTGTCGTATCCTGTCCGATGGCTGCGAATTCCTCCGCCGTGGTGATCAGGGTATAGATATCCCAGTCGTCGCCATTCGTTGTAACATAGTTGTATACCAGTACGGGAGCAGTCTTCGTCTCTTTGATATCTGCCACCTTTGTCAGATTGATGTAAGTCCCTGTGGCTGTACCAAATCTACTTCCTGTATCTGTAGCCGCTGCAGTGCTGGTATCGACACTGCCCTCTTTCCAGATTGTAGAATTCAAGCCCTCCGGAAGTGCACCGCAAAGCTGCCCTGCCGTTAGTGCTGTTCCAGCGTCAAAGCCTCCGGTAATTGCATCCATATTGTAATAACAATTTGAAATATGCCCCGTACTTCCAGAATCAGTGCTACCTACAATTCCGCCAAAAGATTCTCCTCCACTGACTTTCCCCAGATTTACACATGCAGTAATAGTCGCAGGCAGCGTGGTATTGGTATCATTAAATGTGCCGAATATTCCACCACAGGCACTTTGAGTGCCTGTAGTTGTTACCGTTATCTCACCGGTATTCAGGCAATTTTCGGCAGTACACCGATCCCCCATCCCGGCAATGCCACCAGCGCTTCTTTTTCCGCTTACTTCACTGCTATTGTAGCATTGTGAGACTTTACCACCATGCGAATATCCGCAAAAATAACCGCATATGCCCCCAACCCTTCTTTCGCCTTTTATTTTATTTGCAATACTACGGCAGTTCTCAATATTTATTTCAACTGCACTTCCCACAATCGCTCCAACACCGCTTTTTCCGTTAATAACAGAATCCTTAACTGTAATATTTTTTATGGCACTATAAACATTATATCTTGTGCAAGCTCCAAACAAGCCGACATAATCCAATGCACCACTTATTTTCATTCCCGTCACAGTATGGTTATTGCCGTCAAAATTCCCTTTAAAAGGATTCCTAGAGTTTCCTATTGGTGTCCATTCCTGATTGTTAAGATCAAGATCATTTTTCAGAACAATATATAGTCCATTGTACGGCTGTCCTTCATTCACAGTTTTTGCAAAATACGCAAGTGCCTCCGCAGTATTGATCTGATAGGGATCATTTTCCATACCGGTGCCTCCGGCAAACCCACTTGCAATCGTTTTACCATCCCAGGTATCTACTGTTTCCCCTTCCGCTCTTGCGCTCACCGGCACGGCGATCCACACCAGTGCCGCCAGTGCCAGCAGGACCAGTCTCATCTTCATGCTCCACGCTTTTGTACTTTTCTTCATAACCCTCATGCCTTTCTATAACCTGCAAAATTTCAAATATTTTCCCATCTTTCGCAGGTACAAAATCCCAATCTTGTTTTTATACTTTCCGTATCATTTATTATACTGAAAAAGCAAATGTACCGTCAATATTTTCCATACGATTCGTCTCATATTTTTATAAAATTTTGTCAAACAAGTGCGCCCACCGCAAAATCGAGCAGGCTGGCTCATCGTAAACACAAAAAAGGAGCCACCGGATCTCTCCGGTCACTCCTCGTTGCCTTCTCTGAAAAATATATCCAGTTTTCCCAGACATTTGATCAATGTCTTCATTTC
>CAKRRS010000140.1 GCA_934394665.1 uncultured Acetatifactor sp.
ACTGTAATGCTTCCTTGTCGCCTTCACCGTCTACGATTACGGTGTTCTCTTTCTGAACCTTAACGGATTTTGCACGACCCAGCATATCCATTGTGGTATCCTTCAGTTCATAACCAAGCTCGGAGCTGATTACGGTTCCGCCGGTCAGGATTGCGATATCCTCCAGCATAGCTTTTCTTCTGTCACCATAGCCGGGAGCCTTAACAGCTACGACGTTGAAAGTACCACGCAGTTTGTTGACGATCAGAGTGGTCAGAGCCTCACCCTCTACATCCTCAGCGATGATCAGCAGCTTCGCACCGGACTGAACGATCTGCTCTAACAGAGGCAGGATCTCCTGAATGTTGGAAATCTTCTTATCAGTGATCAGGATATAAGGATTATCCAGAACTGCTTCCATCTTATCCATATCGGTTGCCATGTAAGCAGAGATGTAACCTCTGTCGAACTGCATACCTTCTACCAGATCCAGCTCGGTCTGCATAGTCTTGGACTCTTCAATGGTGATAACGCCGTTGTTGCTTACCTTTTCCATAGCATCGGCAACCAGCTGACCTACTGCTTCATCTCCTGCGGAGATTGCTGCTACTCTTGCGATGTGCTCCTTACCGTTTACCTTCTGGCTCATCTTACCGATGGTTTCTACTGCACATGCAGTTGCTTTCTTCATACCTTTTCTCAGGATGATGGGGTTAGCACCTGCTGCCAGGTTCTTCATACCTGCATTTACCATAGCCTGTGCCAGAACGGTTGCTGTGGTAGTACCATCACCGGCTACATCGTTGGTCTTGGTAGCTACTTCCTTTACCAGCTGTGCACCCATGTTCTCGAATGCATCTTCCAGTTCGATTTCTTTTGCAATGGTAACACCATCATTGGTGATCAGGGGAGCACCGAAGGATTTATCCAGTACTACGTTTCTTCCTTTGGGTCCTAACGTTACTCTTACGGTATCTGCCAGCTGGTTGACACCGGCCTCTAATGCTGCACGCGCTTCTGCGCCGTATTTAATCTCTTTTGCCATAATAATCAGCCTCCATCATTGTTTTATTTCATTTCATATCTGATTTTTGATGCTTTGTTTCCCGTCACACAGGTATCTGCATCTTGCACGGAAAATTTATGCTTACTGAATGATTGCAAGAATATCACTCTGTTTTACGATGATGTACTCTTCGTCATCCAGCTTTACTTCTGTTCCGGAATATTTGGAGTAGATTACCTGATCTCCAACTTTTACTTCCATCTTAACTTCTTTACCGTCTACTACACCGCCGGGACCGACTGCTACTACTTCTGCCTGCTGGGGTTTCTCCTTATTCTGACCGGGAAGAACGATACCTGACTTCGTGGTCTCTTCTGCAACTAACTGTTTTAATACGACTCTGTCACCTAAAGGTTTCAAATTCATGATAATTGCCTCCTTATAACTATTTAAAATATTATTACTTTTTTCATTTGTTAGCACTCATTTTTATCGAGTGCTAATTTCTATAGCATATATTAGTTTTATATGCCGAGTTTTTCAACCGTATTCACAGTTATTTAAATTTGTTTTTCTTTTGTTTTCTCTCTTTTACTCTATTTTCCTTCTGTTTTCATATTAAGTGTCTGAAAATGCGATTTAATATTTCCTTTATAATTTGAAATGATCCAACGGATTTACCTCTTCCTTCCCTACAAAAAACTATCCGGCTGTATTTTTCATTCCCGATGAACCTGCAGAATCTTTACAGCTGTCAAAACACATCACATATACAAACAGCCCGGGCTCTCCACCCGGGCTGCATCTGACTATAGTTCTATAGCTCTTCCTATATGTTATTCATGTCTTTCTCTTTATGCTGTCTTGGCATCCTCATGCCATTTCTGCCACTTCTTCTTATAAATAAAGTAACAGGGGATTCCGACAAATACCATTCCGCCTAAAATATTACCGATCGTCACGGGAATAAAATTGTTCAGGCTGTGCAGTACCGTAAGTCCCTGCATCTGTTCTGCCGTTAATCCGTACGCTTCCTGTGCCTTTGCCACATAGACAGGATTCTGTGCTGCCATCATACCGACCGGAATGTAGAACATATTTGCAACACAGTGCTCAAATCCGCCGACTACAAACGCCATAATGGGGAAAAAGATTGCCCATACCTTACCGACGATATCCGTTGCCGCCGCTGCCATCAGAATCGCAATACATACCAGAATGTTGCAGAGAATTCCGGAAGTAATTCCCTTCAGGGGAGTAATTCCCACTTTGCCGACTGCTACTTTGATTGCATAAGCTCCCAACAGTCCACCGGTATAATCCAGATTACCCGAAAAATAAATTAAGTCATCAATGATCAGCGCACCAATCAAATTACTGAAATACACCACGATCAGGTTCCGGATACATTCAAACCAGGTAACCTTTTTACCTACTACATCCATTACGATCAGGCAGTTACCGGTAAAAAGTTCTCCGCCCACAAATACAATGATCATCAGTCCCACCGGGAAGATGATACCGGCTACAAACCTGGCCAGGCCTACATTATCAATCGCGTGTGCTGCGGTAGAACTGGTTGCTCCGCCCAATGCAATAAAAGCACCTGCCATAATTCCCAACAGGATCATCTTGCCAAGCGGAAGATGTGCCTTGCCTTCTCCGGCCTTCATATTGGTATCAATGACTTCCGCCGGAGTGTTAAAATGCTGTTCCATAGTTTCCCTCATTTCTGTACACTTCTTGTCTGCTGTACGTTCTCATACTCATTTGACTGTATCTTACACTAAAGCCGTAATCAGACGCAAGGTTTTCTCCGAATGTACCTGATTATATACATTTCTTCCTTTATTTTATCCTAGTATTTTTTACATTAATATCTTTTTTTGCATTTTTTTTGCCTTTTTTTGCAAAAAAGAGCTAGACAAAAGTCGAATTGTGTAATATACTTATTTTGTTCGGCGAGAGTCGAACCGCTTATATAAGTAGATTTCCGGAAGAATTCCCCTTTTACACAATTAAAGTGGCTGCAGGTTTCCCGCCTGCGGCTGCTTTAATTGTGTTATAAGATGTTTTTCTTTTGAATTCTTGGATGCTTTATAGTTTTTCCCGAAATTGTAAAAGTTTTTACAAAAATTTTAAATTTTCACTTGCTAAATGTTTATCGCTTATGCTATAATAGCTTTCGTCAGTGATTCAGCTGATACAATTTCATAGGGGAATAGTACAGCGGTAGTGCGGCGGTC
>CAKRRS010000141.1 GCA_934394665.1 uncultured Acetatifactor sp.
TCATCCCTGACGGAAGAAGAAGTGGAGCATCTGTTCAAGATCATCAATATGCTTCGTGACAGAGGATGCGGTATTATCTATATTTCTCACAAGATGGCAGAGATCCTGCGGATCGCAGATGAAGTCACCGTCATGCGTGACGGTACCTGGATCGCAACAGAGCCTGCACAGAACCTGACTACAGACAAGATCATCAAACTGATGGTAGGCCGTGAACTGACCAACCAGTTCCCACCCAAGACCAACAAGCCCGGTGAAGTGGCATTGGAGGTAGAACACTTAAGCGCGAGATATTCCTTGCTGCAGGATGTATCCTTTAAGGCCAGAAAGGGTGAGATCGTAGGTCTGGCCGGACTGGACGGCAGCGGCAGAACGGAGACACTGGAGAATATCTTCGGTGTGGCCACCAGAAAAGACGGTGTGATCAAACTGGACGGCAAAGAGGTCAGAAACCGCAATGCCAGAGAGTCCATTAAAAACGGTTTTGCACTTCTGACGGAGGAACGTCGTGCCACCGGTATCTTCGGAATCCTGAATATCCGGGAGAACACGGTGATCTCCAGCCTGAAGAAACATAAAAAAGCAGGATTTTATCTGAGCGATAAATCCATGGAGAAGGACACCGCATGGGCCATCGATGCCATGCATATCAAGACCCCTTCCCAGAAGACAAAAATCCGGTCACTGTCCGGTGGTAACCAGCAGAAGGTTATCCTCGGCAGATGGCTTCTCACAGAGCCGGAGGTGCTGATGCTGGATGAGCCTACCAGAGGTATTGACGTAGGTGCAAAATATGAGATCTACCAGCTGATTATCGATCTGGCCAATAAGGGCAAAGTTGTCCTGATGGTATCTTCGGAGATGCCGGAGCTTTTAGGCGTATGTGACAGAATTCTGGTCATGAGCGGCGGTAAGCTGGCAGGAGAAGTAGATGCCAAAAATACGACACAGGAAGAGATCATGTCTCTTGCTGCAAAATATGTATAGGAGGATATGCGTATGAATCCCGGCAAAGCAATTCAGAATAAAATTAACGGCGTAAAGCAAAATTTTGCAGACTACAAGAAGCTGGACAGCAGAGACAAGAAGACCTACTGGAAGGAATTTTTCCTTAACAATGCCTTATACATCCTGCTGATCGTAGCAATTATTTACACTTACATCCAGAACTCCAATTTCCTGTCGGCGGCTTCCATTGTCAATATTATCAGCCTGTCCGCAGCGAACCTTCCCATTGCCTGTGGTATTGCAGGATGTATCGTATTGACCGGTACCGACCTGTCCGCAGGACGTGTGGTAGGACTCACCGCATGTATTACGGCATCCCTGATGCAGTCTGTGACCTATGCGACCAAGATGTTCCCGAACCTTCCGGTGCTTCCCATCCCTCTGGTGATCCTGATCGTACTGTTAGTCGGCGGTATTGTAGGATGGGTCAACGGTTTCTTTGTAGCGAAGTTCCAGTTACATCCCTTTATCGTAACCCTGGCTACCCAGTTGATCGTATACGGCTTACTGCTGATGTACATCATGATCAACGGCAATAACGGTCAGCCTCTGTCCGGTCTGGATCAGCACTTCAACGATGTGGTAAAAGGAAGTGTGATCTCCTTCAATGCCGGCGGAGCCAAAATTGCTATTCCCAACTATGTATGGCTGGCAGCTTTGATCGTTATTATCATGTGGTTCATCTGGAACAAGACTACGTTCGGTAAAAACATGTTCGCCGTAGGTTCCAATCCGGAAGCTGCAAAGGTATCCGGTGTTAACGTAATGAGAACTACCATTTTAGTACATACGCTGGCAGGTGCTATGTACGGTCTGACCGGTTTCATCGAGTCTTCCCGTATCGGTTCCAACACAGCCAACACCGGTCTGAACTACGAGTGTGATGCCATTGCAGCCTGCGTCATCGGCGGTGTATCCTTTGTAGGTGGTACTGGTAAAATCAGTGGTGTGGTACTTGGCGTATTTCTGCTTCGTATTATTTTCGTAGCGCTGAACTTCCTGTCCATCAACATGAACATGCAGTATGTAATCAAGGGTCTGATCATCCTGGTTGCCTGTGCGATCGATATGAGAAAGTATCTGGTAAGAAAGTAATAATGTGAACTTATTCATAGGAAGTATGCATAGCTGCCTGCGTGCAGAGCATACTTCCTATTTGTTTCACGGTATGGTATGATGATCCGGTGGAAAATATCGGAAAGAAAGTGAAAGAAGAGGAAATACGGGAATTTGCAAGAAGTATGGGAACCAGCCTGTATGAAAAGGATATCCCGGGAACAAAAACATAGTAGAAAAGCAAATGCATCAGAAGAGAAAGCAGCTCGCTGGAAATACAAAAAGAAATGTGAAAAGAAATCCAAAGAGAAACACAAAAGGAAATATAAAAAAGAAATATAAAAAAGAAATATAAAAAAGAAATATAAAAAAGAAATACAAGAAAAGGGATCGCTATGAATCAGGAAAATAATATTAGTAATGACATGGAGAAAGAAGAACAACAATTTACAGATACTGTGTCAGAAGCTGCGGAGCAGACAATAATATCAGAGGGAGAAGAGCGTCCGAAGGGAAAATGGTTCGGCAGAGGCATTTACGGCAGTAAAGATGTTCCGATTCGCATTTTGGATGGCTTGATCGGTGTATTGATCGTGGTGATTGTTGCAATGATCCTGTTTTTCGCGGTGCGCGGAGGATTTAACATTGTATATGATACAGACGGTGGAAGTGATGTGGCATCCCGGAAAGTCCGATATGGTGAATTTATTACCGAACCGGAGACCCCTTATAAGCCGGGCTATACATTTGAAGGCTGGTATACGGAAAAAGAGGGCGAGATAGTGCAGTGGTATTTTCAGTCGGAGAAGGTTACCGGAGATATGACGTTGACTGCGCACTGGATTCCCGCACAGATCACTGTAAAATTTAATTATGATGGCGGTACGGATGCGGATGGTTCTACACTGGAATCAAAACAGGTGACCTTCGGGGAAACCTATGGGGAGCTCCCTGTCCCTGTGAAAGACGGAAGTTCCTTTGCAGGATGGGAATATAGCGGACAGATCATCACGGCAGACACACAAGTCCAGATGACCGGGGAACATGTTCTCACTGCCTTGTGGAATTAAATTGGAAGTTAGTTAATGATCATTGGCTAACCGGACGAACTCCCGGAACGGACAGAATGCCTTCCGGCAGCTGTAACGTCTC
>CAKRRS010000142.1 GCA_934394665.1 uncultured Acetatifactor sp.
CCAGCTTTTTCTTCAGATTACGGATATCTTTGGATTCCGTATTTAATTTACCCTGACGCTTCAGAAGCTGATTCAGAGCAACTTCCGTCTCCTTCAAGGGGACAGATCCCGTTTTATTTAACAAACGGTACCATTTATTGTCCAAAGTGAGTACGGGCAGATGTTTTCCAAGAAGAGCATTCTGAAACGCTTCCTTTTTGGTTTTATCTGTCTCTGAATCATTACCGCCGCCCATAATATCACTCCTTCATGCCATTATGTTACAATCGTCGCCTCATGAATGCTCTCATGCTTTTATGCTTTTATTGTCATAGCATTATAACCGATTCTTAAGATTTTCACCCTTTGGGAATGGCAATCATACTTGTTCATTATTATAGCTGCTGATATTATATGACAGCTTCATCAGGCTATCCGAGAGATGTACATTTTCAACCTGTATGCCATCCGGTACATTCAGATCCACATGTGCAAAATTCCAGATTCCGCGGATTCCGTTGGCTACCAGCTTATCAGCGACTTCCACCGCACTCGTCTTAGGAATCGTCAAAACCGCAATTTCAATATCATTTTCCCGAATAAAGCTCTCCAGCTGTTCCATGGGCATGACCTTCACACCACGGACATCTTTCCCAACCAGTTCCGGATTTGCATCAAACATTCCCCTGAAGATAAATCCGCGACGCTCGAAATTCATATAATTCCCCAGGGCTCTTCCCAGGTTGCCTGCGCCAATGATCACAAAATTATGCTGTTTATCCAATCCTAATATCTTACCGATCTCACGATACAGATATTCTACATTATAGCCATATCCCTGTTGGCCAAAACCACCGAAATTATTAAAATCCTGACGGATCTGGGATGCCGTCACCTTCATAAGTCCGGAAAGCTCCTGTGAGGAGATTCTCTCCACACCTTCATCTTTTAATTCCCCCAAATATCGAAAGTATCTGGGCAGTCTGCTGATCACAGCCTGTGAAATTTCTTTTGCTTCCAAAGCTTCCACCTCCGATTTATTTCAGTATACAACAAATGTTAAAAACTTGTCAATGAATTGACAGTTTTTCTTCTTTCCGATAAAATATACTCTGTATGTAAACTGCTTTCTATTATTCAAAAGCATTGATTTGCATTCGTTGCTTCGCTACAAAACGATCTTAACTATTATATTATAAGGGAAACGTTATATGATTTTATCTTGTCAGAATATTTCAAAAGCATTTGTGGAAAATCAAGTATTGAAAAATGTATCTTTCCATATAGAGGATCATGAAAAAGCGGCGATTGTGGGTATCAACGGAGCCGGCAAGACCACTCTTTTACGTATTATCGTCGGCGAGATGTCTCCTGACGACGGGCAGGTAGTGCTTGCCAAGGACCGTACCCTCGGATATCTTGCACAGAACAGTACCGTGGACACTTCCCATACGATTTATGAGGAACTTTTGTCCGTGAAAGCGGATCTTCTGCGTCTGGAAGAGAAAATCCGGATCTGCGAAAACAACATGAAGCACGCCGAAGGAGACGCTTTGGAAGATCTTATGAAGCAATATACTTCTCTCACCCACGCTTTCGAAACCGGCGGCGGTTATCTCTACCGCAGTGAACTGGTCGGCGTCTTGAAGGGACTCGGATTTACCGAAGAGGAATTTTCCAAACCGGTCGCTACATTATCCGGCGGTCAGAAGACCCGTGTCGCTCTGGGACGGCTTCTTTTGCAGAACCCGGATCTCATCATCCTGGATGAGCCTACCAACCATCTGGATATGAATTCGATTGCATGGCTGGAGACCTATTTATTGAACTATAAGGGTGCCGTGCTGATTGTCTCCCACGACCGCTATTTTCTGGATCGCATTGCCGGAAAAGTCATCGAGATCGATCAGGCAAAGGCTACCACTTTTCTCGGCAACTATTCCGATTACGCTGTGAAAAAGGAACAGCTTCGTGTCGCCGCATGGAATGCCTACATGAACCAGCAGCGTGAAATCAAGCACCAGGAAGAAGTCATTGAAAAATTAAAATCGTTCAACCGTGAGAAATCCATCAAACGTGCCGAGAGCCGTGAAAAAATGTTGGATAAGATTGAAGTCATCGAACGCCCCAGTGAAGTCCGCACCGATATGAAGCTGACACTGACCCCCCGTATCTTAAGCGGTAATGACGTTCTGACGGTAGAACATCTGGCAAAAAGCTTTGATTCTCACAAACTGTTTTCCGATGTCAATTTTGAAATCAAACGTGGAGAACATGTTGCCATCATAGGTGACAACGGCAGCGGCAAAACCACTCTGCTGAAAATATTAAATGGCCTGGTGACTGCGGATCAGGGCACCTTCCGCCTCGGATCCAATGTCGAGATCGGCTATTATGATCAGGAACACCATGTACTCCACAGTGAAAAAACGTTGTTTGAAGAGATTTCCGATGATTATCCGTATTTGAATAACACACAGATCCGTAATGTTCTGGCTGCCTTTTTATTCACCGGAGAAGATGTTTTCAAACGGATCAGTGATTTAAGCGGCGGAGAACGCGGTCGCGTATCTCTCGCAAAGCTGGTACTCTCCAATGCCAACTTCCTCATCCTGGATGAGCCTACCAACCATTTGGATATTATGTCCAAAGAAATTCTGGAAGACGCTCTGAACGGCTATGAGGGCACGATCCTGTATGTCTCCCATGACCGTTACTTTATTAACCGTACAGCGCACCGCATCCTGGATCTGACCGGCGGTCAATTTGTAAATTACGTAGGTAATTACGACTACTATCTCGAAAAACACGACACCGTCATGGCTTCTATCACAGCAAATGACTCTCTTGCATCTACTGAAGCAGCCACAGATGCAAAATCTGCGGAATCTGAAATAAAGCTGGATTGGAAAGCACAGAAAGAAGAACAGGCCAGACTTCGCAAAAAAGAGAATGACCTGAAAAAATGTGAAGAGAAAATCGCCGAACTGGAAAACCGCATCTCTGAAATCGATACCGAAATGTCAGATCCTGCTATCGGCACCCAGGTTTCCAAATTGCAGGAATTATCCAAAGAACAGGCTGCATGCAGGCAGCAGTTGGAGAAACTGTATGAGCAGTGGGAAACACTGGCGGAATAACTTGAAAGTTAGTCAATGATCATTGGCTAACCGGACGAACTCCCGGAACGAACAGAATGCCTTCCGGCAGCTGT
>CAKRRS010000143.1 GCA_934394665.1 uncultured Acetatifactor sp.
GTGATCTCTCCGGTGACACTGTAACGGTAGGACTGGTAGACCTGTCCCTCTTCATTGGTGATGCCGGAGACGCTTCCTCTGGCATCGTAGAGGTAGTAGCCGGTGCTGCCATTATTTCCCGAGTTTTCCTTTCATTCATCACCTATGCAGGGATATTTTACCTCGCCTCATCCAAATGCAGAAAAGGATAAAGCATACAGCAAACATTTTTTCCAGTAATTCCCCAACATCACCTGTCTGTGGTACCGTCACCATGTGATCCTTACTGTACACGATTTCCACCGGTTTGCTTGCATAGTCTGTTTCCTTCTCTCCGTTCACATTCTCTGCAATCAGATAAACATGATAATCGGTTCCGCATTCCTTATTCCTGTATTCATCTGGAATCGAAAATACTGCTTTACCGTCCTGATCCACATTCGGAATATAAATTGCTTCCCCGGCATCATAATAACCGTCCGCTGTAAGGATGTCTTTCTTTGTGAACAGAACCGATACCCATGTTGCATTATCAATGTCCGCCCCTGTAAGTCTATAGGGTACTGTCACCTGCTCTTCTGACTGTGCATTTGTACTTTGCTCCGGCCGGATTTTCATAGCCGGATCGATCAATGTCAGTTTATATGCCGCCCCTGTCTGCCCGGCAGTTCCTTCCACAATAGAAACCATAAGAACATCCGACAGTCTGACATTTAATACAGGACTTACTCCACAATATTCATTAACAAAGAGACAACCTACTGCCTTACTTGCTATAACACCTGCACCCATACCTTCATTTTCCGGTAACGTAGGATATTCTTCTTCGGAACGCAGCCACCATTCCCACATGGTTGGTTTTTGTATGCAAATTTTTCCCCGGTTGTCTGCCCCCCACTGCTCATTACTATATCCATAACTTTCGTTTCGGACTTCTCTTGCATCCAGCAAAAATATTTTATCTCCCGAAAGTGCTGTCCATCTCTGAGGTTGAAAGTCGCAGGCATCCCCATCACTTTCTGCTACATTTTCTTTTACGCTGTTTGCAATAGCAGCCTGCTCCTGTAATGAAAAAGATGATGTCAGAAAATCATTGTTCAAATATTCCCGCAAAATACTATTATTCCATTTGCTGTCATCCACGGCATAATTCAGTTCATGGAATATCATTCCCTTGTCACCGTCTGGCAGAAAGACGTTATCGCAGTCCAGTAGCATTGTCTTTACCGTACTGTCATTCCCGCTAAAATCTGTAGTGCATTTGGAGAGCACACGATATTTCACAGGCTCTTTCTTCCCGTCATTGTCCATATCGTACTCTCCAAAATACACATAATTCCCCTGCCATGCTTCATCGATTATAGGTTTTGATGGATTTTCAATTCCATAATTTCCTATCCCCGTGATTTCCTTCGCCATAGGTTCGTCCAACGCACGCCCTTTTGCCTGTACAGTAATACTCAAAAAAGCAAACATTCCCAATATGCAATTCACAATAATTAATTCTTGAATGATTAATAATAGTTTTCGCATATACTGCTTTCCCCTCAATATTTTATTTCACTACTCCAACTATTGTGTATTCACCATTTTTATCGCCTGAGGAATTTTTTCCTACCTCATCCCACATATATATTTTCGACTATTGTACTGAGTTTCATTATCAAAATAACACAATATTACATCATAGTTGCATCATTTCCGGATAAAATAAAAAGAATCGGCTGACTTTTTATTGTCCGCCGATTCTTTCTATAATTTCTATGTACATTGACTTAAAGTTTATATCCAAATAATGTACAAAACTCATTATCTTTAATGGCTCTCCTTAGCCATGTCTCTGTCAGGCGGTCACTCCTTTTCCAACATAAACCATCCTTCTTCAATACGCATAATCATCTGATTCTCGTTTACCGGCACACAGATAATGTTCTCTCCATTCTGACATTTTATATTGCATACCAGAATCTCGTCATCATATATGCTCAGGCCGTCGTGAATATTCATTTCCTGTTCAAAATCTTCCCGCCGTATCTTTCCGGATTCCACCCCTGCCGTCTGGTAACCGGTTTCAGATATTCTGACTTCATTTTCTGAAACAGTCACACTTTTTCCCAGCCAGTCTTCTACGTTAAAATCTGTGCCCTTTAATGAACTTCTTGGTGCCTCCTTTTCTATTTCTTCATAGCTTCCTTCGTAGGAATTTTCATAGCTGTCCAAATATGCAATTTCCCATGTTCCATTCAAATCTTTTTCACTTACCGTTGGATCACAATATTGAAACGGCTCCAGCAAATAATAACCTCCAATATATCTAAATGCTAAATGTGTTTCATCCAAAATAACGAAGTAATCTATGCAGTAATAGCTTCCATCATACATTTTATCCCAATATCTGAGGTATCTCACCTGTTCCATGTCAGCAAACTTATCAATGCTCCAAAAGGTCCAATCTGTAAACCATTCATCCTCAGCAGAATAAGGAACCACTTCAGAATAATCAAATTGACTTTTTGACCATTCTAAGAGATCAGGCCATTCAAGAACACTTTTTTCTATTGAGTTTTCACTAATAATAATAGTTCTACCCAAATAGTGATGTGGGAAAAAATTACTGGTTGCTCTGAAATACGTCGTGAGCTGATGCGTAACCTTCCATTTTCCATCATAAGCTGCAACTGCTTCTTTCTTTTTGTAATCAATTATTTTTCCTAATATGAGTAGTAACATAACTATAAATATAACTATAAATATTACTATACTTATTACCCTTTTTTTCACTTTGCACCTCAGATCATATATGTATAAAAATAATATTTTCAGTTACAGTTGCAATAGTTATTCCAGATATTTCAAATATTCATCCAAATTATCAACCTCATATTTTATTAAGAAGTTCCTATATATTTCTATAACATCAGGATCACTATATAAATCATCATATTCGGTAAGATAATTATTTTCTAAAAACACTATTGCCTCTGCCGCACTTCTTTTAACTAATCCCCCCAGTCTTTCATCATTTTGCAATGAATATGTCATAAATTGTGATGCAATTTTCCTCCGTATCTCTTCGTCAAAATAATCCTTTTCTTTCAACACTTC
>CAKRRS010000144.1 GCA_934394665.1 uncultured Acetatifactor sp.
CTTCTTTAGGGAATTCACACTCGGAGACGTTACAGCTGCCAGAAGGCATTCTGTTCGTTCCGGGAGTCCGTCCCTTTGCCGATATTTATTTACTTCACTAACTTGCCAGTTATATCTCTTACAGATATTTCTTCAGCAGTTCTACCTTGTCCAGTTTCTCCCAAGGCAGATCCACGTCGGTACGTCCGAAATGTCCGTAGGAAGAAGTCTGCTTGTAAATAGGTCTACGCAGGTCTAACATCTTGATGATTCCGGCGGGTCTCAAGTCAAAGTTCTCACGGATGATCTCTACCAGCTTGTCATCATGCAGTTTACCGGTACCGAAGGTATCTACCATAATAGAGGTAGGATGGGCCACCCCGATGGCATAAGACAACTGGATCTCACACTTTTCAGCCAGTCCTGCTGCCACGATATTCTTGGCAACATAACGTGCTGCGTAAGCGGCACTTCTGTCCACCTTGGTACAATCCTTACCGGAGAATGCTCCGCCGCCGTGACGTGCATATCCGCCGTAGGTGTCTACGATGATCTTACGACCGGTCAGACCGCTGTCTCCGTTGGGTCCGCCGATTACGAAACGTCCGGTAGGATTGATGAAGAACTTGGTCTCCTCATCGATCATGTCTACAGGCAGGATCGGATCGAATACATATTTCTTGATGTCCTCATGGATCTGCTCCTGAGATACATGCTCATCATGCTGGGTAGACAGAACAACAGCTTCCAGACGGAACGGCTTGCCGTTCTCATCATACTCTACGGATACCTGGCTCTTTCCATCGGGTCTTAAGTAAGCAAGAGTGCCATCCTTACGAACCTTGGTCAGCTGCCTGGTCAGCTTGTGTGCCAAAGAGATGGGATAAGGCATCAGTTCGGGAGTCTCGTTGGTAGCATAGCCGAACATCATACCCTGGTCTCCTGCGCCGATCGCATCCAGCTGCTCATCGGTCATATGACTCTCACGTGCTTCCAGTGCCTTGTCAACGCCCATGGCAATATCTGCCGACTGCTTGTCCAAAGACACCATAACCGCACAGGTGTTGCCGTCGAATCCCTTTTCGGAAGAATCGTAGCCGATCTCGGTTACGGTCTTACGAACGATTGCGGGAATATCAATATTTGCCTTCGTGGTAATCTCACCCATGACCAGTACAAAACCGGTGTTGGTGCAGGTCTCACATGCTACGCGGCTGAACGGATCCTGCTCCATCAGCGCATCCAGTACCGCATCGGATACTGCGTCACAGATTTTATCGGGATGTCCTTCAGTTACGGATTCCGATGTAAATAAACGTTTTTCCATTTGTCCTCCATTCTGCTTCCTAACAGGAAGAGTGTCGATTGTGTATCTGTTACTGTTGCTTAAAGTTCCTGTCACTCAGAATCATATCGCATTCAAATGTAATCCGATTGGTCTTGTCAAAGCCCTAATCCGAATACGTTCCGGCCAGTTTACATTCAAACCTCAATCCGAATGTTTTCCGGTTATCTTATGTCAACGTTTTCAATGGTGACTCTGAATGGTACAAAAAAGTCCGCTTACATAAGCGGACTGATTTATCAATTGATCAAATCCTCTTATTGTTCGACAGTTGCTCGCTCAGGTGGGCACCTTCCGCATCCTGTCATGCGGGGTTGCCGTGGCTTCTTCGATCCTATGTATCTCCACCACTCTGAATAAGGGAAAGTCTATATGAACTTTTCTACGGTAATTAACTTACTATGAGTTCCCTGTTTTGTCAACAGACATTTTTTCTCATTTGTTGTCTTGTGGAAATCCCAGCTTAAATGTGCAAAAAAACATTCACATTATCAAAAGATATTGTTTACAGAATTTTACACTCAGCCAATCTTCAGCTTAAACTTCTGCAGA
The DNA here is from genome assembly GCA_934394665.1 of uncultured Acetatifactor sp. Taxonomy (GTDB): domain Bacteria; phylum Bacillota; class Clostridia; order Lachnospirales; family Lachnospiraceae; genus Acetatifactor. The sequence goes on from CAKRRS010000144.1 coordinate 1,877, forward strand.
TCCCGCTCGGTCTCGACCAGTTCGATCTGGGCGCCCAGTCCCTGCAGCTTCAGGTGGAAATCCTCATAACCTCTCTCAATATAGCGGATGTCATCCACGGTAGAAAATCCTTCCGCTGCCATGGCTGCCAGTACCAGTGCTGCGCCGGCTCTTAAGTCCGGTGCGGAAATGTTGGCTCCGGTATATCTGGACACACCGTCGATAATGGCGGTATTCCCCTCTACTTTGATACTTGCGCCCATACGGGTCAGCTCATCTACATATTTGAAACGATTCTCAAAAATACTCTCTGTCACAATACTGGTCCCCTGGGACAATCCCAGTGCCACCGTGATCTGCGGCTGCATATCGGTCGGAAATCCGGGATAAGGCAGCGTCTTGACCTGCGTATGGCGAAGCGGCTTGGAAGCTACCACACGGAGACAGTCATCCGCTTCTTCCACTTCACATCCGATCTCCAACAATTTTGCCGTAATAGACTCCAGATGCTTGGGAATTACATTTTTTACCGTCACATCCCCCTTGGTCACAGCTGCGGCAAACATAAAAGTGCCTGCCTCAATCTGGTCGGGAATCACCGCATACTCGGTGCCATGCAGACGGGAAACACCTTTGATACGGATCACATCGGTACCGGCGCCTTTGATATTTGCGCCCATGCTGTTTAAAAAGTTCGCAAGGTCTACTACATGAGGCTCTTTGGCAGAGTTCTCGATGATCGTGGTACCTTCCGCCATCACTGCCGCCATCATGATATTGATGGTAGCGCCCACGCTGACTACGTCCATATAAATATGACTGCCGCGCAGCTGCTCCGCATGCGTCTTGATCAGACCATGTTCGATCTTCACATCCGCACCCAATGCACGGAATCCCTTGATATGCTGGTCAATGGCACGACAGCCGATATCGCATCCGCCGGGAAGTGCCACTTCCGCATGCTTATATTTTCCCAACAGAGCCCCGATCAAATAATAGGAAGCTCTGATTTTCTTGATATTTTCATCTTCTACTACAAGTTCACTGATATTGGATGCGTTGAGTGTCACCTTGTGACGATCCGTGCGCTTCACGATCACGCCAATGTTCTCCATAGCAGTCAAAAGCACATTCGTATCTCTTACATCCGGCATATTCTCTATATAAACAGTCTCATCCGTCATTACGGAGGCAGCAAGAATAGGAAGTGCCGC
>CAKRRS010000145.1 GCA_934394665.1 uncultured Acetatifactor sp.
GGTCCATTCCCCAGAAAGGAAGACCCGCCATAGAATAGTTCAAGCCGGCAGTCATCTGAGCACGCATATCCTCCCAGCGGGTAGCGATATCACCCGACCAGGTAGCAGTGCTATAACGCTGTTCTCCTGCAAATCCAGAACGAGTCAGAAGGAATACACGCTGGTTAGGATTCACGCTGCGCTGACCATGATAGATAGCATCGGCATTCACAATGCTATAAGCATTGAAATATTCTGTAGATGTACCGAGTGCCGTAGGACCAGAAAGAGCCTTGCGATACCACATCGGAGTACAGTCGCGGACATTAGGTTCAGAAGCATCCATCCACCAAGCATCAATTCCAAACTTATACTTAGAGTAAAGATTTTCATCCATCTGTCGCCAGAACATCTTTCGGGCACCAGCATCATAAGCATCATAGAAAGAAGCGCGGAAGCCGAGCCAATCGTGTATATCATCCTTGATGGCCTGATGATACATCCAGCCCTTGGCGTCCAATTCCTTATAATTCTTTACCGTATCATAGAACTTAGGCCATACAGAAATCATGAATCGTCCATTCATCGCATGCACGCTATCGAGCATAGCCTGTGGATTAGGATAACGGTTTTTCTCAAATTCATGGCTACCCCAAGAATCGAGTGGCCAGTAGTTCCAGTCCTGTACGATATTATCTACAGGAATATGCAGGTCGCGGAACTTCTTCAGATTGCTCTCGATATCCTCACTACTCTGATAACGCTCACGGCTCTGCCAGAAGCCAAGTGCCCACTTAGGGTACACAGAAGCCTTACCTGTCAGGGTGCGATAACCAGAAATTACCTCATCGAGATTCTCGCCAGCAATGAAGTAGTAATCCATATCAGGAGACATTTCGTTCCAGATGCTCAATTGCTTCTTCTCCTCCTCAGAACGAGGAGCAGCTACACGAAGACCACAGTAGGATACATCACCATCCGGCTGCCATTCTATGCGAATAGGAGTCTTCACACCTTTCTGAATAGCTGTTTCAAATTTGAAGGAATTAGGATTCCAAGCAGTACGCCAACGCTCAGGAACCACCAATTTACCGTCGATATAGATTTTCATATAGCCCGCATAGTAGAGGATAAACTGATAGAAGCTATTGGTAGGTGCCTCTACGTAACCCTCGTAAACGACCTTGGAACCATTCAAAGCAAAGCCCTTTGGCAGGTTCTGAATACCACCCTTATCAGTCTGTTTGCATATCTCAGAAGCCTCAGGCATAGCATATTCAAAATAGATACTGTCTTCACCACGAACAATTTTCTGTCCATTCTTATCTATGTATGTACCTGTAAGTTGTCCTTCCTTTCCATCCTTGTCATAGAGTTTAAAGGCACGATTCAACTGAAGATAATCGTCAGGATTACCCCATCGGCAGTATGAATAAGAATCCCAGAGGATACCATAGTTTTTATTAGAGATAACGAAAGGAACACTTACCTTAGTATTATATTGGAAGAGGTCTTCGTTCTTTCCCTTCATATTCAGTTCTTCACTCTGGTGCTGGCCAAGTCCATAGAAAGCTTCGTTGTCGGGACTGTCGAAGAGGGCATGCCATGACCATCCATGCTTCTGCTCCTCAGGAACCTTAGCGATATCAACCCCGATTTCACGATCAGGTACCGTGAAAGGCTTGAAAGTCTTGCCACCCTGAGCCACCTCATTGAGAAGTACATTTCCCTTGAGATCATAGAAAGTAATCTGACCCGTAGCCTCGTTCAATACGGCACGCATGGCTGCAGTTGTGATAATCAGATGATCTCCCTGCTCTTCTACCTTATAATTGGTCTTACTCGTCTGAGGCACAATAATAAGACTCTGCTTATTACGGAAAGATTGCTCCGCAGTAGCTTGTACGCGGATAATTCTATCACTTACTATCTGTAAGCGAATCTGATTAGGACCGAAATTCTGATGCTGTTTCAACTGGACTGTCAGGAAATTGGCATTCTGCAAATATCCTGCTGCTGAAAGAGAGCCTGCACTCATCATCAGAGCAGCTGAAATCAAAAATGTCTTAGTTATATTCATTGTTTAAAGTATATATGATTGCTATTTATAAATTTTAAAATATATGATTCCTAAATTACAGTCTATATGTTCCTAAATAATAGACTACATGTTCCCAAACAATAGACTACACGTTCCCAAACAATAGACTACACGTTCCCAAATAGACAGTTCAATTGTCTAAAATATACAGAATTGCTGCAAAATTAAAATATAAAAATGAATAATCAACAATATTTTGTTTCCAAAATAAGCACAAAATGTTAACCAAAAGTTATTTGTACGAAAATGACAGAAACTGGAAACAAAACATACACACAAAAACAACGAAACTACACCTAAATTAGTAAAGACTACCATTGATACTACATTTAACAGCATGAGATAAGAAAAAGCACGAACCAATCTGCTACTATATAAGATAAGAAAAAGCACGAACCGGTCTGCTACTATATAAGATAAGAAAAGGGTACCCTGATGCAGCGTTTTACTGCATGAGAGTACCCTTTGTGGGATTCTGGAATGTAATTATCCAAATATCTTTTTCTTATATTGAGAAGGAGTCATTCCATATTCATCCTGGAAATACTTAGAGAAGTATCTTGGATTATTGAAACCTACCTTATAAGCAATCTCGCTGACTGTATAATCACCGGTACGCAACAGTTCTTCTGCCCAATGGATTCTCTTGGCACGCAGATACTCGGAAGGAGTAGTACCCGTAAGAGATACCATGCGCTTGTAGAGTTGCACACGAGAGATACACAGATGAGAACTCATAGATTCCACACCCGTATCCGGATCACCCATATTATCGCGGATATAGATATCCACATTTCTCAAGAATTTCTTGTCTCCCTCTGTCATCACATATTCCTGCACAACCGGAGCACCTTCTTCTGCCTGAGCAGTTGGGGTACCATTGCCCTGCTGATTACCAGGCTGATAAATATCAGAGTTCATTGAATCAACTGCAGACAAAGATCCATCTGAAGCAAAAGTACCCATAGATATGCCATGACC
>CAKRRS010000146.1 GCA_934394665.1 uncultured Acetatifactor sp.
CGCTTATGTACCGCTACGTCTGTTTCCGAACAAAGTGTGCTAAAGCACACCGCGATGTCAGCGTTTCTTATATGCAACCGGGGCTACGGCGACAGGTGAGCCAATTCGTTTGCCAATCAACTGACTTTCAAGTTAGTTAGGAATGATACTCCGCCAGCAACTGTTTCGCATAAGCAACGCAGTCTCTGTGGAGGGAGAATTTTTTGCCATCGCACATGATGACTTTACGGAATCCCAGTTTCTCCATGTATCTGCCGTTGAGAATGGTCTTAACGGTAGGAGCGAAGAAAGTGGGATGATTTTCTATCTGGGAGAACAGGTTAATGGCGGTATCACCGACTCTTATTTTGCGACCGTCCCTGAGGGTGACGATAACGTGGCGTCCGTCTTCTTCCGCGTAGAGGATATCCGGTTCGGTAACGTAGACGGTATCTTCATCTTCACGAAGTTCAATCAAAGGTACGGCTTTCGCCATGATATCAAGGGCATGGTCGATACTTTGTCCCAGTTCTGCTACCTTGATCGGTTTGTCCAGAAAGATGACATTATCAGGATAGGACTGTTCTCTGTAATTGATCTTGGAACAGCACATTACGATGGGAGCATTCACTCCTTGGGCGATGAGGGCATTCGCTACCTCAGTACCGGTGATTCCTTCTGTCAGGCAGACATCGATATAGAAGGCGTCGTACTGCATGGGATTGGAAAGCAATGCTTCGGAATTACCGAAGGAATTCGTATAAATGATGCCGGTAGATGCGGCACGTTTATCGGATTCCCGTTTTAACAAACGTTCCAGCTGCTTTCTGTCAGCCACATTATCATCGCACACTGCTATATGCATAGTAATTCTCCGTTTCCCAGGCATAACTTTGTAGAACAAACGTAATTGCATATGCAAATCACATCGTCAGATTGCAACTATTCAGAGCAAAATAAGGCTCCGGATAGTTAAGTCAAATCTACTATGGAACTCTGCAATAAAGGCTGTTTTGTGATGCCTGTGACAAAATTACCCTCAACGCAGTTGTAGACTTTTCTTAAATGAATATTAACTTTCCGCACAATTTTTTGAGGTTATTCAAAAAAACAAAAAACCTAACGGAAGCGATAAATATATTGTGTACCATAGTAAAGTGAATCAGTATCTTATTAAAATCAAGTATAGCATAAATATCACTTGAATAAAAGGACGAAAACCAGTATCTGCACGATCAGAATCGCAGGCATTCCGTATTTGAAATACCAGTGCTTCGTCTTATGCCGGAAATGCTGCATTCCCAGAATACATCCCAGGCTGCCGCCCAAAAACGCCGTGAAAAAAAGAGAAGCCTCCGAGATGCGCCAGGCACCCCGGATGGCTCTTTTTTTATCGACGCCCATGATGATGAAGCCTGCCAGATTGATGCCGATCAGATAGATCAGCAAGATAGCAGTGATCGTCTGCATTGTAATCATAGACACCTCTTGATTTCAAATGATGTATCGTGATTAGTTACCAAGCTTCTTCTCGTTCTCCTGCAGCTTCATTGCACGAACCTTCAGGGACAGACCGAACAGATTGATGAAGCCTTCTGCATCGTGATGGTCATACAGGTCACCGGTGGTGAAGGAAGCCAGATTCTCATTGTACAGAGAGTAAGGAGAAGTGGTCCCGGCTTTGATGATGTTGCCCTTGTAGAGCTTGAATTTCACTTCACCGGTTACGTATTCCTGGGTCTTCTCAATGAATGCCTGCTCAGCCTCACGGAGAGGAGTGAACCATTTGCCTTCGTATACCAGGCTTGCGAACTTTGCACCCATTTCCTTTTCGAATGCATAGGTGTCACGGTCAAGGATCAGCTCTTCCAGCTGCTGATGTGCTTCCATCAGAATGGTACCGCCGGGAGTCTCATAAACGCCACGGGACTTCATGCCTACGACACGGTTCTCTACGATATCTACGATACCGATACCGTGCTTGCCGCCCAGCTTGTTCAGGGTACGGATGATATCGGAGACTTTCATCTTCTCGCCGTTAACGGAAGTGGGAACACCCTTTTCGAAAGTCATGGTCACATATTCGCCCTCATCGGGAGCTTTCTCGGGAGTGACACCCAGGACTAACAGATGCTCGTAGTTCGGCTCGTTGCCGGGATCTTCCAGTTCCAGACCTTCATGGCTGATGTGCCAGATGTTACGGTCACGGCTGTAAGAAGAATCGGTAGAGAAGGGAAGATGAATCCCATGTGCCTTGCAGTATTCGATCTCGGATTCACGGGAATCCATTTTCCACTTGTCGCTTCTCCAGGGAGCGATGATCTTGATATCGGGAGCCAGAGCTTTGATACCCAGCTCGAAACGAATCTGGTCGTTACCCTTACCGGTTGCACCGTGGCAGATAGCTACCGCGCCTTCTTTTCTGGCAATCTCTACCAGCTTCTTGGCAATCAGGGGTCTTGCCATGGAAGTACCTAACAGGTACTTGTTCTCGTATACGGCATGAGCCTGTACGCAGGGAACGATATAGTCATCACAGAATTCGTCAATAACATCTTCGATATACAGCTTGGAAGCTCCGCAGGCCTTTGCTCTCTCTTCCAGACCGTCCAGTTCTTCTGCCTGTCCGCAGTTAACGCAGACACAGATAACTTCGTAGTCGAAATTCTCCTTCAGCCAGGGAATGATAGCGGTAGTATCCAGACCGCCGGAATAAGCCAAAACTACTTTTTCCTTCATGATAAAATCCTCCGTTTTATAGTGTGTATGATGCCAGGGGCAAAAGCCCTGAAACCGCGATGCTCTAGCACGAAGCAATCCGTAATGCATCAGATGTTAGGATCGTGTGTTACGCTCTGACAATTACTATACAACATTATAATCGCAAAAGCAAGCAGAAAAGTTGCATAAATAAATCAAAAATATGAATAAAACAAATTAAAATATGCACATAAATGTATAAAAGAAGAATTATACAGTATAATTATGCATAAAATAGAATGCCAGATGCATA
>CAKRRS010000147.1 GCA_934394665.1 uncultured Acetatifactor sp.
TTGCATATAAGAATAAGCTGACCGTAAACAGACGTCGGTACCATAGCGTCCTGCGGACGCATTGCGGGCGTACTTTGACCGCTTATGTACCGCTACGTCTGTTTCCGAACAAAGTGTGCTAAAGCACACCGTGATGTCAGCGTTTCTTATATGCAATCGGGGCTACGGCGACAGGTTTGCAAACAAATTAACTTTCAAGTTATCCATCTATTATTTTCCAAACAACGTGCTTAGAATCCCTCTTTTGATAACCTGGGCACCGGTATTGATCAGCTGGCGTTCAATCTGTGCCTGGCGGCGTTCTGCTGCTTTCTCTTTCTTTTTCTGGGCAGCTTCCCATTCCTTCTGTTTCTGTTTTACGGCATTTTCCTGAAGCTTTGCCTGTTGTTTTGCCAAGGCTTCTTTATCCTTCTCCAGCTGGGCACGCTCCGCTGCCAGCTGCTCGGCCTTGGCTTCATGTTCCATCGTATCGGTCAGGACTTCGTAGGCAGAAATATTGTCTACTGCCTGGTCGTAACGTCCCATGCCATCGCGTGTCATCAGGTTCTTACGCTCTGCCTCATCCACCGGTCCCATAAAGCTCTGAGGGCAGATGATGGAGGTCCGCTGGGCAATGCCGGGCACACCGTTTTCATCCAGGAAGGAAGTCAATGCTTCTCCCACACCTAATTCCATGATCACTTCTTCTGCTTTGAATGCAGGATTGGGGCGCAGAGACTGTGCTGCCGCCCGGACCGCCTTCTGCTCCGCCGGGGTATAGGCACGCAGAGCGTGTTGCACACGGTTGCTGAGCTGGGCCAATACAGAATCCGGAATATCACTGGGGCTCTGGGTCACGAAATAGATGCCGACACCCTTGGATCGGATCAGCTTCACTACCTGCTCGATCTTCTGCACCAGTATCTTCGGTGCATCAGCAAACAACAGGTGTGCCTCATCGAAGAAAAATACCAGCTTCGGCTTCTCCAGATCTCCGGCTTCCGGAAGCTTCTCAAACAATTCCGACATCATCCACAGCAGAAAACTTGCGTACAAAGTCGGATTCTGCACCAGTTTCACACAGTTTAAGACATTGACGATTCCCTTGCCGTAGACATCTGTGCGCATCCAGTCATAGATATCCAGATCCGGCTCTCCGAAGAAGAGATCCCCACCCTGATTTTCCAGCGGAAGCAGCGCACGCAGGATACCGCCTACCGACTGCTTGGAAATACTCCCGTAGGTCGTCAGATATTCATCCTTGTGTTCTGCCACATAGTTTAATAAAATGCGTAAGTCCTTCAGGTCGATCAGAAGCAGTCCTTTATCATCTGCAATGCGAAATACGATATTCAGCACACCTTCCTGTGCTGTGGTCAATCCCAGGATTCTCGATAACAGCTCCGGACCCATATCGGAAATGGTTGCTCTCACCGGATGTCCGCCTTCCTGATAGATGTCCCAAAAGCATACCGGATAGGCCTTGTAGGTGAAACTGTCACGAATGCCGAATTTATCGATTCTCTTGTCCATGGATTCTGAAGCCACACCTGCTGACGCAATGCCGGAGACATCACCTTTCACATCACATAAAAACACCGGTACGCCGGCATCCGAAAAAGATTCTGCCATAGCTTTCATGGTAATCGTCTTGCCCGTACCGCTGGCTCCCGCAATCAGACCATGACGATTGCTCATATTCAACTGCATGTTCACACGCTGTCCGTCCGCCAGTCCCATATAAATCTGTCCGTCTGTATACATTGTTGTGTTCTCTCCCTCTCTTTTCTTTTATATGGTTTCTTTTATTACAGTATCATATGTTGGGGTATAAATCGTTCTTTTTCATTCCCTATACCCTCATCTCCTATAGAGTTAGGGTACGGATCGCTCTTTTTCGTTCCCTATACCCTCGGTTTTCATGGAGTCAGGGTACAGATCATTCTTTTTCATTCTCTATACCCTTGTCTTTCATGATACCGGGGTACAAATCGTTCTTTTTCATTCTCTATACCCTTGTCTTTCATGATACCGGGGTACAAATCGTTCTTTTTCGTTCTCTATACCCTAGGCTTTCATGGCGCCGGGGTACAAATCGTTCTTTTTCGTTCTCTATACCCTCGCTTTCCAGAGTCTTTGGGTATAAAGCAAAATTTTTTGTTACATTACGCCCTCTTGAAACGCTTCTTGCCTGTCATCTGCTCCACCTTCAGGCAAAATACTTCTGTCATTGCCACGACTTCCGGGCGGAAGACAAACCCTTCCGTTCTATCCGGATAATATTGCTTCATCAGCAGATCCAGTGCTTTCTTTTTGCTATCCTCAGACAGAATTTCCAGTGTCCCACGGCCTATGATGCTCTCATATTCCATGGTACATTCACAGCCGTTTTCCTTCTCCGACAGCACCAGGCGGTGAGAACAATCCATCTCAAAACTTGCCCTTGCATCCTTACGGATCAGATCATATTTTCTGCCTTCCTTCGCCCCGTGAAAATATAGCGTCACCTTGCCGTCGTTCTCTTCCATTCCGAAGTTTAACGGCAGGATATACGGATAGCCTTCCTCATCATTCAATGCCAGCCTGCATACATCGCAGCGCTTCATTACCTCTGTCATTTCGGAAAAATCTGTGATTTCGCGGTCTTTACGTCTCATTCTCCTGCCTCCCACGTTATTTCTATATTCTACTATATCTCATAAGCACATAAATGTGCAACCATATCCTTTTTCAAATGTGCTGTCAGGCTCCTTTGATGAGAAATTTCAGTTTACTTTCGTGTATTGCCAGGATATAATGTAACTACATTCTAAGTAAAAATCTCTCGAAAGGAATTATTATTTTGCATAACAAATCATCCCGTTTTTCTATATTGCCGCCGGATCTCAGTGCCTTGACATTGCATCTGCTCGCCATGCTGTTCATGTTCTGTGATCACCTGTGGGCTACCCTCGCCGGAGATGCCTGGTGGCTGACCGGCATCGGCAGACTGGCGT
>CAKRRS010000148.1 GCA_934394665.1 uncultured Acetatifactor sp.
GCATCTTAGTTCTCTCCTCTCATCATATGAATGAACCGGTCAAACAGGTAACCGGAGTCCTGGGGTCCCGGACATGCCTCCGGATGGAACTGTACGGTGAAAATATTCTTGCCGGTATAGGACAGACCCTCGTTGGTACCGTCGTTGACATTGATAAACGCAGGAACCGCAACCGCAGGATCCAGCTTGTCGGTATCTACCACATAGCCGTGGTTCTGAGAAGAAATATAGACTCTTCCGGTCATCAGATCCTTGACCGGATGGTTGCCTCCTCTGTGTCCGTATTTCATCTTGTGGGTATCTGCGCCGGTAGCCAGTGCCATCAGCTGGTGTCCCAGACAGATTGCGAAAATAGGGATCTCGGTGTCATATAACTTTTTGATCTCGGCGATCACACCGGTACATTCCTTCGGATCTCCCGGTCCGTTGCTCAGCATGATACCGTCTGGATTATCATCAATGATCTCCTGTGCCGGAGTGCCTGCGGGATATACGGTCACCTCGCATCCTCTCTCTGCCAGGGATCTTGCGATATTTCTCTTCGCACCCAGATCTAACAGTGCCACCTTCAGTCCCTGTCCGGACAGTTCCGTTACCAGTGCCGGTTTCGGCTCTCTCACGCCCTTTTCATAAGCTTCTTTATCAAATCTTGCTGCACCGGAGAGAGGTCCGTTCTGTGCCAGGTCTGTGGTGGGCTTTACCACATATTTTTCCTTACAGGTAACCTTTTCCACAACCTTGCCTGTGGTGTATGCTTTCAGTTTCGGAAGCACTTCGTTCAGGTCATACGCTTCGTTAGTCGTGATCATACCGTTCATGGTACCCTTCTCACGCAGGATCTTGGTCAACGCACGGGTATCGATACCGGCGATACCGGGCACACCGTTCTCTTCCAGATATTCCTGAATCGTGCAGTCGCAGCGGAAGTTGCTGGGAATACGGGAAAGCTCTCTGACAATAAATCCATCCGGCCAGGGTCTGCCTGATTCACAGTCATCTCTGCATATGCCGTAGTTACCGATTAAAGGATAGGTCATGCATACTGCCTGTCCCGCATAAGACGGATCGGTCAGGACCTCCAGGTATCCGGCCATGGATGTGTTAAATACGATTTCACTGATGATCTCTTTGTCTGCACCGATGTGCGTTCCTTCGAACACCGTGCCATCTTCCAAAATCAAAAATGCCTTCATTCTTTCCTCGCATTCTGCCGCTTTTCGCGACGTATTGTGTTTCTTATGTGTTTAAACTTTTTTGATACCTGCGAATTGCTCCGTAGTATCTGCATAATCGGTTTATTATATCATAAAAAAATGACCGTCGCAATAGAGCCGCCTTGCGTAAAATCCCACAAAAAAGTTTTACGCAATCTCGATACTCCTTGGAGAATCTGACAAAGCTATGAAAATACTTACAATTTCCATTGCTTTTTGTACAGGTTCTGATATAAAATAGTTATGTATTTTCTATTTTCAGGACTACTGTTCAGCATCCGTGCAGCTCTTCCCATGATTGCATGTTTGGCGTAATACCGGGGATTGTTTTCTGCACATTTCTAGTCTCTGAACGGCACTCCGGATTGGACAGGTATCTATGGATCAGATCAATAACGTACAAAAAGCTTCCAGCATAACACATTCCCACGGAATGACTCCCCTCGGAACCCGTAAAATATATTATGAAGATGTACATCTGACAGATTTCACCGCTGTAGTAACAGAATGTCTTCCGGCCAAAGAAGACGGTCTTTACCTGATTGTGCTGGATGCTTCCGCATTTTTCCCCGAGGAAGGCGGACAGTCTGCTGACAAAGGAACCTTAAACGAACATGAAGTACTGGATGTCACCATTAAGCAGGGCATTCTGTATCATAAATTAAATGCATCACTCCCTGTCGGCAGCGAAGTGACCGGACATGTGGACCGGAACCGCCGCTTTGATTTCATGCAGCAGCACTCCGGTGAACACATGATCTCCGGCTTACTGCATTCGCATTTCGGATTGGATAATGTAGGATTTCATTTAAGTGACAGAGAAGTGACACTGGATATGAACGGTGAAGTCTCTCTGGAACAGTTACGTCTGATTGAGCAGGAAGCCAATGCTTTTATCTGGAAGAATCTTCCGGTAAATATCAGCTGGCCGGCTCCGGATGAACTGGATAGTCTCAATTACCGGAGTAAACTGGCTCTGACGGAAAACGTCCGCATCGTGGAGATCCCCGGTGTAGACATCTGCGCCTGCTGTGCTCCGCATGTAGACACTACCGGGCAGATTGGTCTCATTAAAATCGTAAACGTGCAAAGTCACCGGGGCGGTGTCCGGATCAATATTCTCTGCGGAAACCGTGCTCTCGCCGATTATACGGAAAAACAGGATTCCGTCTGGGCGATTTCTTCTCTGCTGTCCGCAAAACAGCCGGAAGTAGCAGATGCCGTTGTCCGTACAAAAGAAGATGCAAGACGACAAAAAGAACGTGCCAATACCCTTCAGGCAGAATTACTTTCCGTACAGATGAACGCTCTTCCTTCTCCCGAAGCAGTCGATCATGTCATTCTCTTCGTCGGAGAACTGGATACGATTGCTCTTCGTAATGCCGTGAACGATCTGACTGCAAAATATTCCGGGTACTGTGGTGTCTTTGCCGGGAACGACGAATGCGGCTACCGCTTTATCGTAGGAAGTGCCTCTCAGGATTGTCAGGGACTTGCCGTCCGCATGCGACAGGAGCTCCAGGCTAAGGGCGGAGGATCCGCACCTATGATCCAGGGTAACGTCAATGCTGCAGCTGACAGAATTACTACGCTGTGGAAGTCACTATAATCCATGCACTTTCCTTACATCTGTTACTGTTTGGCCGGAAATCTGCTCTTTGCTATTTCTGCAGCTCCTGACATTTTTAAGATTTCGGAACACCTTGTAGGAAGTTTTAAGATGACATTTACTTAATTTGTAAACAAAGCTGCTTGTCAT
>CAKRRS010000149.1 GCA_934394665.1 uncultured Acetatifactor sp.
ACACCGGCATCTTCCAATACCTGCATGAATACCAGACCGATCTCCTTCTCTACGATACCGTCGATGTTCTCTGCAGTAATAGCATCGTATTTCGGACGGAACTCGTCTACCCAGTCTGCATGCTTTGCCAATTCCTCATCAGCTCTTAAGTCTTTACCGGCGAGGATTGCTTCCTTCAGATGCGCCATCTCACCCTTCAGGCGAGCAGGCAGTACCGCCAGACCCATAACCTCGATCAGACCGATATTCTCTTTTTTGATATGATGCAGCTTTGCATGGGGATGATAGACTCCCAGCGGATGCTCCTCTGTGGTGATATTGTTACGCAGCACCAGATCCAGTTCGAACCTGTCTCCCCTTTTTCTGGCAATGGGAGTAATTGTGTTATGAGGTTCGTTATCGGTGTAGGCATAGATAAATGCCTCTTCATCCGTATATTCTCTCCACTTGTTCAGGATCACATCTGCCAGTGCAATGATGCGGTCGGTATCCGCGCCGCTGAGACGGATCACGGACATAGGCCATGCCACAATACCGGCAGCCACATCCTCGAAACCAGCTACAGAAAAGGTTCTTTCTACAGGAGCTTTCGCCATGGCAAACTCGTAATGACCACCCTGGAAATGATCGTGGCTTAAGATGGAGCCGCCTACGATGGGCAGATCCGCATTGGAACCTACAAAATAATGAGGGAACTGCTTTACGAAATCAAACAGCTTACAGAAGGTTGCATGCTCAATCTTCATAGGCACATGCTGAGAGTTAAATACGATGCAGTGCTCATTATAATATACATACGGAGAATACTGGAATCCCCACTGGCTGCCGTTGATCGTTACCGGAATGATACGGTGATTCTGACGGGCAGGATGGTTCACACGGCCCGCATAGCCCTCGTTTTCACGACACAGCAGACATTTCGGATAGCCGGACTGCTTTGCCAGCTTTGCTGCAGCGATCGCCTTGGGATCCTTTTCCGGCTTGGACAGGTTAATGGTGATATCCAGGTCACCGTATTTGGTCGGGGTCACCCATTTCATATCCTTGCAGATACGATAGCGGCGGATATAATCAGAATCTCTGCTCAACTTGTAATAATAATCGGTCGCAGCTTCGGGAGATACCTGATCGTACAGCTCATGGAAATGACGGATCACTTCGCTGGGTCGGGGCATCAGAAGTCCCATGATCTTTGTATCAAAAAGATCACGGTATACGACACTGTTCTCCTTGAGAATTCCTTTTTCGTAAGCATAATCCAGCATGCCCTTCAGAACCTCTTCCAGTTCATCTTCACGCATAGTCACATTGTCGCGTTCTTCCAGTTCATCCAGTTCGAACAACTCCAACAGACGGTTGGTCGTATAGATCACATCCTCCTCCGGAACCAGTCCTGTCTGTACTCCGTAGGATACTAATTTACGAATTAATACCTGAATATCCATTTTCTCTCCATTCTGCCACAGAGTTTCCCGCAGCATTGTTCTGACCCGTTTTTGTTAATTACATTTCTATCACAACAGGTTCCGGCACACTGATTTTGTAATAAGAAAATTTCCGTACCGGGGCGCCATTTACCTTACTTTACAGAGTCTGGGGGCCGTCACCGATCTCTACTACATAAAAGTCAGCCGCATAACCGATCTTTTCCTTGTATGCCTTGCCTACCTGCTCGATAAAGGTGTCGATTGCTTCATCTTTTACAATACTTACGGTACAGCCGCCGAAGCCTGCGCCGGTCATACGGGATCCGATGACACCGTCTACCTTCCATGCTTCCTCTACCAGTGTATCCAGCTCAATCCCGGTTACTTCATAATCGTCACGCAGGGATACATGGGAAGCGTTCATCAGCTCACCGAACAGCTTCACATCGTTATTCTTCAGTGCTTCTACGGCACGGATGGTTCTCTGGTTCTCATATACGGCATGCCTTGCACGTTTTCTGCGGACATCGCTCTTGATGATTGCCTTGAACTTCTCGAAGGTTTCCTCGTCCAGATCACCCAGCGTCTTGATCTTCACTACCTGCTGCAGCTCTGCCAGTGCAGTCTCACACTCACTGCGGCGCTCATTGTACTTGGAATCTCCCAAGCCTCTCTTTTTATTACTGCATGCGATCACGATCTTCGCATTCTCCAGATGGATTGGTGCATACTCATACTCCAACGTTGCGGTATCCAGGAAAATCGCGTTGTCCTTTTTACCCATTGCAATAGCAAACTGATCCATGATACCGCAGTTTACCTTGTTGTATTTGTTCTCGGAGAACTGTCCGATCAGTGCCAGATCCTGATTGGTCACGTCAAATCCGAAGAAATCTCTCAGAATATAGCCGGTCAGCACTTCTACGGAAGCAGAAGAGGAAAGTCCGGAACCGTTGGGGATATTACCGTTTAACAGCAGATCCATACCGGAAGTCACTTTCATGCCCTTCTCACCGAACGCCCAGATCACTCCCTTGGGATAATTCGTCCAGCCTGCTTCCTTGCTGGGCACCAGATCCTCCAGAGAAGACTCGATCACTCCCAGGTGTCCGAAATTCATGGAATAAAAACGCAGCTTATTATCGTTTCTCTTTCTTGCCACACCATAGGTACCGATGGTCAGCGCACAGGGAAATACATGACCGCCGTTATAGTCGGTATGTTCACCGATCAGATTCACACGTCCCGGTGCGAAATAAGCCTTTGCGCCCTCTGCATCTCCAAATACTTCTGCGAAAGTCTTCAGAATCGTCTCTTTCATTTCCATTTTCTGCTCCTATCTGCTTACTGTGTAAGCCCCGTCCATTTATATGTTCTTACTCTTGTCGCTCCGGCCGATGCCGCAATACGAATTCTCTTGCTCTATGTTTTCATCATAATCGAAAAAGACAAATATTTCTACCTATTTTTGTTTTTCAGACCTGTCATTATGTTAAAAGCTACAAG
>CAKRRS010000150.1 GCA_934394665.1 uncultured Acetatifactor sp.
ACTATAACACACATTTCTCTTCCAGTAAAAAATCTTATGAAATTTTAAGAAAGTAGGGGACAGTTCTGCCATTACAGTTCATATACCCAGATTCCCCAGTAAGATTCTTCTGTTTCAAAGTATCCCACAAGTTCCAGACCCATTCTGTCGGCATCCCCGATCTCGGCCCCGGAGAACAGATACTCGCATCCCAAACTCCGTAATGCATCCATATCAAACTCCAAACCTTCATAGATCAATGAGTTTCCCTTTTGCAGACGCATGTAATTACCCGTAATACTGTTAAACAGATAGCAACGGTTCCCCCATGTATCAAAGTATACCCGTACTTCCTCATTTTTCTCAATTTCCGGTGCAATGACTTCCCGGAATCTATGCTTATACTCCAATGGATAATTATTGGAATATCCATCCACCGTATAAAAACCATGCATCAGGGACGGTGCCGGACTGATTCCCAAATGTGCCACACGGTAACTACTCTTGTCCCGGCCGATAGCATCGTCTATCTCCTGCATCAGGTCCTCTGCAAACCAACTTTCCCAGGAAATATATCCCGTGATCCCGGATCCATTGTTGATCTGGTTCACATTCAGATACATGCCCGAATTCACTTTGAGCAGCTGAAGTGTCGGAAGCAGACAGATCAGAATAACCACAAGCTTTCCCGGCCGCATCTGCGCATCCGTATGCGGCACTTTTGTTCTCCATAGCACTGCTGCTGCCCATGCAAACTCCAGATACCATGCTGCCGGGTACAGCCAGTAGAACCGGTGCATCTGAAAATAGTGTAAAAATCCTGTGACATTGTTTTTCCAGTCAACAACTGCTGTCATATGACAAAATGCGTAAAACAGAGCTATGGCAATCAGGAATAAAAAGTTAATAACAGCTGCCTTATAAAGGATCCGGTCGCTCTCTTCCTTTTTGCAAAATGCTCCCAGGATCAGGAACAAAATAATGGGCAATATCAGATATTTATGTAACGACGGTGCATGCTGTGCACTATTTTGGAATACATTCCAAAAAGTCTCAAAAAAAGGCGTGGCGGAAGATACCATTTCCTCCCGATGACTGATATAACTGCTGTCTCCAATGAGTATCTCCAGAATCAGTGACCGGTTGGTAATTACATACGTCACCAACAATTCTATGAATCCCAGAATTGGCCATGGATTCTTTCTTTTTTGCAAGAAAGCGACAATCATTGCCAAAAGCCACAATCCCAACACCACATAGCCGGTATACACCAGGTGACTGGTAAGGCCGAACAGTAACGTGCACAACAAAGCGGTAAGGATTCTTTTTCGTTTCCACAGACATAGAAAAGCATATACTATCAAAGGAATACCAAATTCCGAAAGACCATAGACAGGATATAAGGGCAGCACGCAAAAACAGGCCCCGGCTATCACCGCCAGAATACTGCTCTCTGTGCCCTCCTTTACCAACAGATACATTCCAAAAAACGCCAGCAAAAAACAGATAATGTACTGTGTAAGAAACGCCACTCTGGCAGAAAACAGACAATACAGCGGCAGGAACAAAATGGCCGACGGCTGCATACCGCTGGCGTTGACACCTCCCAGCATTTCCGGATATATGGTACTGCCATCACCCAAATGCCTTGCAGGAAGCATATAATTCATAATGCTTTCATCCAGTTGGTCGTTGATCTCAAAGATACAGCCATCCCCTAGAATAAAATAGGGGAGGAAAAATACAACCGCAATCAAAATGCCCGTCCACCAGAGAGGAATTCTATCCAGCCACAGGAGAAATCGGTTGATCTGTTTTCCTATTGCAGTTTTTTCATCAGAAATGAACAATAATATAGTCCCCCTTATCCACGATATATCCATCCTGTGGATATTCCGGCAGATTCAGTGACTCTTCTTCCGCCTCCGCATATCTGTCAATATCCCCGCAGGCCACCAGCCGGTGTCCGTGCATTTCAAAAAATCTCACCAGCTCCGCATCGGAGTCAAAGGCATAGCGTCCCCAATCGATCACCGAAAGTGCCGGAGTCTGCGCCACCCACACGCCTTTGGAACCGCGATTGTATTTGTCCAGCAGATCCGGATCGATGAGATCCGTGAGCCGTTTCATCTTATAATATTTGCGATCGCCGTAGCTTACATAGGCATCCTTGACGATACTGTAAGGAATTTCATAATTCCCCGTGAAGATCACCGGTTTCGAGGTATCAAAATCCCGCTCCAGATCCAGTGCGATCTGATCGACCGTCTTCACCGCCGCATCGTATTTCTGCTTGTCAATGTAGAACCACTTCGTCATATCCATGCACTGGTTCCAGGTGATCACCGCCAGCACTGCCACCGCGATACCACGCGTCCCCAGACAGAGCTTGCGGTGCACACCACGTCCGGGACTTCCCGTAAGTTCATAGATGATATAGGCAAATAACAGTGCCCCATATCCGCAGAAAACCGGCACAAACTGTGCCGAACGGTACAGCGTTGCCTTTCCTTCGATAAATAACAGCGAAAATGCCGCCAGATACGCCGCCGGCAGGAGGATCAGTGCCCACACGTCTCTGCCGCGGATCACCCGCACCAGGGTAACCACTGTAATTACGACCGCCGATAACACAAAGATCCGGATCGGCAGATAAGCATAAGCAAACACGCCGTACAATACAAAAGTACGTTTCAATATCATGGCCAGTTCACCGAAGGCTCCGGGCTGCAC
>CAKRRS010000151.1 GCA_934394665.1 uncultured Acetatifactor sp.
GTTCGGCTTCAACATCGTGAACGCATTCACTCTTGCCATACTCACGTCCATAGCGGAAGGCGTTATTCTCCTGTTCAGAATAACCGTGCTTCTCATTCACCGCAAGGATATCGCAAAACTGCAGCAAAGCTGAAGGAGGACATACCGTGTACACTCTCAGCATCGTCATACCGGCATATAATGTGGAAAAATACTTTCCCGCCTGTCTGGACTCGGTCTACACCGACCTGCCGGACGGCTGTCAGGTCGTGCTTGTGGACGACGGCAGCCCCGACCGCTGCGGCGAGATATGCGACGAATACCGCAGCCGCTATCCCGAGATCACAAAGGTGATCCATCAGAGAAATATGGGCATCGGCGGGGCGCGCAACACCGGCATGGACGCCGCCGACGGCGAGTATATGCTGTTTGTGGACAGCGACGATACTCTTGAGCCCGGCGCCGTTCGCACCGTTATGAACGCCATAAAGACCTACGGCACCGATATAGTATCTTTCCCCGCGCGCTGCGTTGCGGGCGACGGCAGTCTCCTCGGCTACGAGCGCGAGCCGTTTGAATGCGGCAGGGTGCTTGATCCCCACGTTGACAAAGCGCTGATCACGGCGATCCCCGCGCTTGTGCTCAAAGCCTTTCGCCTTGCGCCGCTGAGAGCGTCCGATGTCCGCTTTGCCACGCATATCTGGTACGAGGATATGCGCGTAACACCCAAGTTCATAAGCCTGTGCAAAAGCGCCGTTTTTCTCGATAAGCCGCTTTATAACTACATGAAGCGCGACGGCTCTATAATGAACAACATGAGCGCCGACAGAAACTCCGAGATAATCGACGCCTGCGTCGATCTGTGCGGCTGGTTCGCCGAGCACGGCATGTACGAAGAATACCGCACGGAGCTTGAATATCTCATAATCTATCACGTATATCTCACGGCGACCGTGCGCCTTATCCGTCAGGTGGGTACGAAGCACGCGCTTATCGCGAAATTCCGCGAGTATACAAAGCAGAACTGCGGCGATATTTTCAAAAACCCCTACGTTGCGGCCATGCCCGCAAAGCGCAGACTTATACTGCGGCTCATCGACATGAAAATGTACGGCGCGGTCAAACTTCTTTTCCAAGTTAAAGGATAAGTATGTACAGACTCAGGTTCATTATCCCCGTTTACAACGTGGAAAACTACGTGCTGCCCTGCCTTGAGTCCGCGGCGCGCGCGGGGGGCGGAAGATGCGAGATCGTCATTGTGGACGACGGCTCTACCGACAAAAGCGGCGAGATCTGCGACGCCTTTGCAAAAGAGCATCCCGAGGCCGTTGTTATCCATCAGAAGAATGCGGGGCTGGGCGGCGCGAGAAACACGGGAATAGACGCCGCGCGCGGCGAGTATCTGTTTTTTCTTGACAGCGACGACACCGTAACGGATGACGCCGCAGACACCGTTTTGTCCGTGCTGGACAAAACCGACGCGGACATTCTGGAGTTTCGCATAAGAGGACACAGAGAGGACGGCAGCGAGCTTTATACGACTTCGCAGCCCCTTGAGGCGGGACGCATTTACGACGTGAAAAACGATAAGTTTATCCTGACCGTAACGCCCAGCGCCTGCGACAAGGTGTTCCGCGCCTCGCTTTTCAGAGACACGGGCGTGCGTTTTCCCGACCACGTCTGGTACGAGGACCTTTGGACGGTGCCGAAGCTTACGGCAAGCAGCAAAAGGTACGTTTATACCGACAGCGTTATATATAACTACCTCTGCCGCACGGGCTCTATAATGAACAACAGCAAAACGGAAAGATGCGGCGAGATCATGGGCGCCATGGAAAGCACCCGTATGTGGTTTCGCGAAAACGGACTTGAAGAGCAGTATTCGCAGGAGCTTGAATATATGACGGCGACTCACGTGCTTGCGGATGCCTGCACAAGAGTTATAAAGCAGGCAGGATGGCGCCATCCGCTGCTGAAGAAGCTGCGCGCGTATACTCTTGAGCACTGCGGCAAAGGCTTTATGAAGACAAACGCCTATTGCCGTACCCTCGGCGGCAGCCGAAGGATCGTCATGCAGCTTTTGTACCGCGGGCATTTTTTTCTGCTTTGGCTGATCTTCAAAATAAAATAAGTTTCCCGCTCATACATGGGCGCTGCCCCACACCCCATCCATGAAACGTTATATATGGGGCTTCGCCCCAAACCCCACTCGAGGACTTTTCTCCCCAAAAGTCCCCGAGACCCGAAAAAACCGGACTGGATAGGTTTTGGACTATCAAATCGAGATAGAGAACAAGGCTGCCGTCGGCAGCCTTGTATTTTTGTTTGGAAAAGCATTTCAAACTCTATAGTCAGCTTTCCGAACGATAGTGAGAAAGACGTGAAGGGACTACTTTCCCGTAAGCAGCCCCTTCACACATCCCCGACCACTGGAGCAAAAGCGGTCGAGCTGTCGCCCGCTTTTCTCCGAGCAAATGTGTGCGAGCTGTCGCACACATTTCTCCGTGCAATGAGGGCAAGCCCTCATATGCACCCGGAGGGAAAAAGAAAACTCTTTCCCTCCCTTGTGTATCCCACCCTTTCTCTTGATGGTGCCGGTGAGTGGGAGGTCAAAGCGACTGCTCCAAGCCCGAGAGATTCGACGAATTGACTTCAGTTAGGCTTTTAGCTATCCATTACGTGTATCTACAGAAACAAGAAAAGC
>CAKRRS010000152.1 GCA_934394665.1 uncultured Acetatifactor sp.
ATTGCTTTCTTACTCTTGACCATTGCTGTGCCTGCGATGGCAGAAAAGGTATCGGTGAATACAGGGAAAATGTCGCTTGTTCTTGATGTAGAGAACGGCAAGCCTGCCCAGTATCTCTATTTCGGTACCAGGTTGAATAACGCAGATTTACAGAATCTGAAAGTGGCTGATAATGGTCGTATGGATGCTTATCCTGCTTATGGTTTGAACACTCCTGCTGAGGCTGCGCTCGCCATGCGTCATAGCGATGGAAATCTCTCTACTGCACTCGTGGCAACAGGAAGCGATGTGAAAGCGGAAGGAAATACTACCGTCACTACCATCCATCTCAAGGATCCTGTATATCATATAAAGGTAGATTTAAAATATCGCACATATAGTGATGTGGATATGATTGAGGCTTGGACGGAAATCCAGAACGGCGAGAAGGGAACGGTCACTCTGACTACTTTTGCTTCTGCCATGCTTCCTATCCGCCGCGGGGATGTCTGGATGAGCCATCTCTCTGGCACTTGGGCGAATGAGGGGCAACTCAGTCACGAGAAACTGCAACCAGGCGAATTTGTTATCCGCAACAACGACGGTACTCGAAATTCTCATACCGATCATGGTGAAGTGATGTTCTCACTCAATGGCAAGGGACAGGAGAATACAGGTGATGTCATTGGCGCAGCGCTTGTATATAGCGGCAACTATAAGTTGAAAACGGTTACCGACGATACGGAATATCACTACTTCTTTGCCGGTATCAATGAGCAGAATTCTGAGTATCATCTGAAGAAAGGTGAGACTTTCAAGACTCCAGCTCTCGCTTTGACTTATTCTACAGAAGGTTTGAGTGGCGCCAGTCGCAATTTCCATAAATGGGGACGTAAGTATATCCTCGCTCATGGTGACAAGGAGCGTGACATTCTTTTGAACTCCTGGGAGGGCGTTTATTTCGATATCAATCAGAAGGGGATGGACCAGATGATGGCCGACATACATAGCATGGGAGGTGAACTCTTTGTGATGGATGACGGATGGTTTGGCAAGAAATATCCTCGTAAGACAGACAACTGTGCACTTGGCGACTGGGTGGTTGATACCGAAAAATTGCCTGATGGCATAGAGGGTTTGCTTCGTGATGCCAAGAAAAACGGCGTGAAATTTGGTATCTGGATAGAACCGGAAATGACCAATTCCGTAAGTGAACTTTATGAGAAGCATCCTGATTGGGTCATCAAGGCTCCTAAGCGTGATGCAGTATTGGGACGTGGCGGTACGCAGCTGGTTCTCGATCTGTCCAATCCGAAGGTACAGGATTTTGTTTTTGGTGTGGTTGACAATTTGTTGACCAAGTATCCTGAGATTGCTTACATCAAGTGGGATGCCAACATGGCCATTATGAATCATGGAAGCCAATATCTACCAATGGCAGATCAGAGTCATCTCTATATCGCTTATCATCAGGGATTTGCCAAAGTTATCGACCGTATCCGTGCCAAATATAAAGATGTAGTTATCCAGTGCTGTGCGAGTGGTGGTGGTAGAGCCAACTGGGGAATGCTCCGTGGCTTCGACGAGTTTTGGGTGAGCGATAATACCGATGCCCTCCAGCGTATCTACATGCAGTATGGTACCAGCTATTTCTTCCCAGCCATCGCTATGGCAAGCCATATCTCTGCGGTTCCTAATCATACCGTCTTCCGTACCACTTCCTTGAAGTATCGTATTGATGTGGCGATGAGCGGTCGTCTGGGTATGGAAATCCAGCCTAAGAATATGACAGATGAAGAGAAGGCGCTTTGCAAAAAAGCCATTTCTGAGTATAAGGAAATCCGCCCTGTCGTACAGTTTGGTGATCTCTATCGCTTGGTTTCACCATACGATAATCAGGGTTTGTCTTCCATCATGTATGTAAGCGAGGCAAAGGACAAGGCTGTGTTCTATTGGTGGAAGATAGCTAATTTCTATAATGTACATTTACCATTAGTCAAGATGGCTGGTTTGGATGCCAATAAGCTGTATAAGGTACGTGAGCTGGATGTCATCGACAACAAGCCTCTCGACTGCGAGGGTAAGTCCTATTCGGGTAAGTATTTGATGGAACATGGTTTGGAAATGCCTTACACCAATGAAGTAGATTGGGGCAAGAAAACAGACTGGTCTTCACGAGTGCTCTATTTGGAGGCTCAGTAATTCATCGCTTTAGCGGTGATTATCTGCTGATAATTCAATAGGTCATCACATATAATTTTACACAAAAAGAGGGTGTGTCGTATTTTTTCTATGACACACCCTTGTTTTTTCTGCGAAAAAAGTTCTATGGTTTTATGCCTCATCCTATTGCTACCATGAATTTTTCTCAAGGTGCATGACCAAGGATCGACTGAAATTCGCTGTCTTGAAAGGAGTATAATTTGCTGATTTCCAGGAATATAACTGGTAAAAAATCCACATGACCTAACGATGCGCTTCTTTAACACCTAATGATGCGCTTTATTAACACCTAACGATGCGCTTTATTAATACCTAACGATGCGCATCATTAGACCTTAATAAAGCGCATCATTAGAGTTCGTGCTTGCACTTCTTTAGAGGAAATGCTGAGCTTAAATATAATTTTGTTAATAAAAATGATTGATTTTCGT
>CAKRRS010000153.1 GCA_934394665.1 uncultured Acetatifactor sp.
AATGAGATTTCTAAGATTGTCGGATATGATAACCAGCTTTATTTCAGCCGGCTTTTTCACAAGCTGAAAGGATATTCACCGAGAGAATACCGAAAGCTGAGAAACAAATCCTGAAATCCGCAAAGAGGATACCATCGAATCATCAAAACAATGATTTGTGGTATCCTCTTCTCACTTTTGCAAGCTGGACATTCTTTTACACAGAAAAAGACAGCAGGGTAAATCCTCCTGCCAAAAAGCAGAAAAAAGAGATTCCAAGTGCACATAAAAAAGCAAGAATACGGTTTCTGGCTGTCTTTATGGTCTCTCTCTTTGTATTTTGAATACTTAATATCGTGATAATACCTGCCGTGGCCGAATACGACAATCCTATCTCTCCCGCAACCGCAATTGCTGCCAGTGCCGCCACTGCTATTTTTAAACTTTTAAATAAATTCTCTTTGATATCATTCATGGATGATTCTTCACTCTCTGTTCTTTTGCTGCATCATATCATAATGCTCCAATAAATTCTACTATTATATCAAAAGAAAAGCAGGCTGACACTTACCCTTACTTCCCTAAATGATATTTCTGTAAAAGCAGATATCAAAAGCGTCACGGGAAATACCAGCGAGGAAAATTTAAAGAAATGTAAGATCCAGGGAAAATATATCGGTACAGTAACCGATATTCACAAAGGTACTGTCTTTATCCGGTTAAGTATCGGTGTTAATGCTGTCGCACATAGCTGCTATGATTCCAGGCTTCCCGGGAAAAAGACGAAGTAAGCTTTGTCGTGACCCGAATTGATTCGGAACGGAATGTAGCTGTCGGGCTGATTTCCAGAATTGTGAAGCAGAACATTTGAGAAGCTTATCAAACTCTTATTATTTTTATCTCAATACTATCTAAAAGTTATTTGCTTTATTTATCGTCTCATGGATGATTTCAAATTTGCTTTCTGAAGTCTCCATGACTAATCTCTCTTCCTCGAATTGTCCGCAATAATAATTTTTTTTAAAAACTTTACTTCTTGTCTTAGATACAAAAGCTCGTTCTGCATACGTTCTATGCCTCATCATTAACTGCTAATAAACGGTCTGTGTTTCCGTTTGAAATAACATTGCCAATGTTTGATAAATCACCAGCGTCCTTGCCTTCCGTAACCTCAGAAATTAATCCTTGTGCATATTCGCCTGTAATAATACCTCCAGGCATATTTACATTTACCGTAGTCTCAGCCAGCAAAATATCATAAAACCTCTCTATATTATATATGGCAAATGCAGCCCAAATCTTACAATCGGACTGCATTTTTTTAGATCTAAGAGTTAATCTAAAGAGGTTCTAAGAGTTAATTTTCTAGACTTTACTCTAACTAATTGGTATTTGCTTCCTAAATTTTTTCAACAGATACAACCTCTCCGGTAAAAGCATCCACTTCGGAAAGTTCCCCTTTATAAGTAATCTTTACTTTGTCTCCTTCCTTGATCTGTGATACATCTACCGGATGCTCTTCATCAATGGGAAATTCATAAGCGGCACCATCATCCGTGGTAATTATGAACATGAAGTCTTTTATCTCATCTACCGTCCCGGTTACACTTTTTTCTTTTTCCGCAGTTTCTCCTGCTGTTTCTAAAGACGTCGCCTGCGCTGTAGTATCTTCCTGTTCCTTCTCAGCCACAGTGCTTAGGCTGGTGTCATTGTTGTTTGCTTGTCCGCACGCTGTAAGTCCTCCAAATACCATTGCTGTTATGGCTGCTACCACTAACATTTGTTTCTTTTTCATAGTGTTTTCTCCTTCCGCAGATTTCTCGTCTGCTTTTTATTTCACAAATATAGACGCTTCATTTCCAGAAAAAGTTTCATTCGTAGCCTAAATTTATATACGCTCATTTGACCTCGCTTGCTGTGCTTGCTAAGTTACCCCGTACCCTCGTTTTCCCCTCTACCCATACTACAATCTGAACAAGGTGTTTTGGTCAGCTTTCACGGATTTTCTCAAAAAAGTTTTTCACGGCTGATTTCTCCCATTCATGAAAAAGATACACTTTCATTTATCGCATCTACTTGAAACAGTTCGGATATTCGTATACAATTTATTGTGTTGAGTATTATCCATGCAAAGGTGCGGTATGAACGGGATCAAGGGCTATATCTCCATTCGGGAGGCATCCTACCGTTGGGGCGTGTCGGAGCGGTGGGTCAACCAATATTGCGCTGAGGGGCGGATCCCCGGCGCGTCCCGGTTCGGGCGCTCATGGGCGATCCCGGAAAACGCGGAGAAGCCGTCCGACCCACGCTTTCAGAAGCAGCACCGCGATCCCGGCAAGGCAAGCACCTGACGGATACCCCCCTCTGCATTTTAGCATCCGCAAAAAGGAAGTGAACGCTATGACCTGCGACGAGAGCTTGTACCGCCAATATCTGAGCGGCGACGATGCGGGGCTGGAGGCCCTGATGAAAAAATACGGCGACCCCCTGACCCTGTATATTGACGGCTATCTGCACGACGTTCACGAGGCGGAGGAGCTGATGCTGGATGTTT
>CAKRRS010000154.1 GCA_934394665.1 uncultured Acetatifactor sp.
CTTGTCATTGCCTCTATGAAATAATATCCCCGGAAAGTACGGTTAATTTCCATACGTTCCGGGGATATTTTAACTTGTATTTTAAATAGCTATCGTTTGGATAATATCGTTATCTTCTTTTATTTACCTCAGGTTTTAGTTCCGGTTCTCTGCAATCGCAGCATTTTTCTTCAGTGCTACGCTGACTGCCTTTGCCACACCGCCGCCTACGACACAGCTCATAGGCATCTCCAGTGCACCGTTCACGCCACAGAATGCAACTGCAAACAGGAACAGGTTTGCTCCGGCTGCGTTCATGCTCTGCAGATAATCAGTATGTCCGAAGCAGATCATCAGAGTGGACATGAAGAACAAAGTATTCATAAAAGCTCCCAGCAGACCGGTTACGAAGAAAGATACAGTCTTTGTCTTGTCGATCTTCCACAGTGCCTTGAAGATCACACCAGACAGCCATCCCATCAGTGTTCTGGTGGGGATGCATACCAGGAAAGTGAAAAACGGATTCATTGCTACCAATGCTGCGCCAAACGGATCTCCTGCAAAACACTGGTAAAAGCTGGTTAACCCAAATACCAGTCCGAGTACGGCTCCTCCTGTGGGACCTAAGATCATTGCACCGATCACTACGGGAATAGTCATCAGGGAGATTGCTAACGGTCCGACACGCAGATATCCGAGCGGAGTAAATGCCAGGATCAGCATGATCGCGATGAGTACGGCCAATTGTACCATCTCAAGTGTCTTGTTTTTTTTCATATGAAATTTCCTTTCCGCGCTTTTTGCGCCTTTGCTACTATTCCTCCATCTGGCATTCCTTTGGTCTGCCGGAGGATATAATTACAAGTCATTCAAGAAAATAACATAAATATATACAAAACACAAGTATATTTTTTCATACAAAAACAACCTCATCTGCAAACAGAATCCAAGAATCCTATTTTGCAAATGAGGTTATTACACAACTACTCGATACAATATCTTATTTCACAGAACTATCTCACTGTACAATTCTATCTCACCGTACAATACCATTTCAGTGCCGTAACATACGCATCATATACCGTATCCATGTCAATATCCTTCAACAGCATCTGACGGGAAACTTCTGCCCAGTTTGCGGTCTCGTACTGCAGCATAAATTCATACACCGGTGCCAGTACACCAATACGGTAAATCAGGGCATTGCTGATCTCTCCTGCCACATGGACTACTTTCAGTGCTTCCTCCATAGGCTTTTCAAGAATGACATCCAGTACGGAGAACAATCCCATCAGGAACAATTCGTCTTTCTGTGCTTTCAGCCCAAAAGCTTCCGCGAGATTTTCCGCAAACTTTGCACGAAGCAGGGAAAGTCTGGTAACTTCGTTCGGCTTATCCGCATAGAGTGCATTGGCAACGGCAGTATTGATCCATTTCTTCAGCTCCCGCTGTCCCAGCATTGCTGCGGCATGGCGGATGGAAGTGATCTCGGAATTCACAGCCAGAGGCTGTACCATCTTCAACAAATCAATCGTAAGTGCCGTATCACGTCCGATAATGTCCGCTGCCGTGGTCAGTTCAAAATCGGGACTGTTCACGATATTCAACAAATCAATATAGTTACCCTTTAACGGTACTACATCGGTCTGCCCCTTAGTGATGGGGACGCGGTAAAACTTACCTTCGTACAGGCGGTAGCCTCCGGTCTCCTTCAGTCTCTCAAAATCTTCCATAGTATCAATGTTGCCTGCGCAGAGACTGATATTGGGGAACAGTTTGCCGAAATAGATTTTTGCCTTATCGATTGCAATCTTGCGGTTATTCAAAAGGACATAATCCATCAGTTTCAGCACTTCACGATAATTTTCAAAATCACTGACGGCCAGTTTACGAATCGCCAGCTTATAGCCGTCCTGCTTCAGTTCTTTCAGGCGGTTCACATACATCTCGATGGGTGGAATCGTGTTGTCGATCAAAAGCACGATTTTTTCATGAGGCGCATCGCACTGCTCCTTAATATCCGCAAAAACAGAAATATTACTGATCGGAACAAATATTTCTTTCTCCTGGGACAACATATCAATTCCCAGTTTCTGGATCAATTCCAGTCCCGGGATCTGCGATGCTCCGTCAAACTGTGCCGTTCCCAACAGCAGAGGATTCAGCAGATAGTTTTCTCTCTGTGCGAAAAAAGAATACGCGCAAACAGCCATATTTTCATCAAAAAGCGGTACCAATGTAAGCAGCATAATCTTACCTCCCAATTTATCTCTATTATACCGATTCCGACAAGACTTTACAAGTGGTACTATCAGCACAGGAGCTATCTGTAGCGAAAAGCTCGTTTACAAGAAAGTTTACTAAATTGAAAGTTAGTTGATTGGCAAACGAATTGGCTCACCTGTCGCCGTAGCCCCGATTGCATATAAGAAACGCTGACATCACTTGCGTTCGGAAACAGACGTAGCGGTACATAAGCGGTCAAAGTACGCCCGCTAAGTACCGACGTCTGTTTACGGTCAGCTTATTCTTATATGCAACC
>CAKRRS010000155.1 GCA_934394665.1 uncultured Acetatifactor sp.
ATTTTAGGCGGCATTATCGTAGAGTAAAAAATACCGAATTACTAAAGGGGTAGAGATGAACAGAGGGAAAACGGTAGTAAGAGAAAAGAAAGTGGTATGGCAGGATGCTGTGATCGCGGTGGCTTTGGGAGCACTGATCATAGTGGGAATCCTTGGTGTTGCCCGGACAATATGGTCCGGGTATCACTTTTTAGACGATCATGAACTGATTCGGATCGAACAGTCGGCGAGGCAGGGACAGTCATTGCTCACGACAATGAAGGCTTGGATCCATAATGATCTAACGTGGAGATTCCGGCCTTTTTATTGGGTGGAGAGAGTGACAGCCGGATATCTGTTTGGCAGTAATCTGACAGCATGGAATATCTGGACGGCAGTTAAGGGCGTATTAGCCTTTGCGTTATTATATTTGACAGCCAGATTTCTGAGATATGGCAGGGGAATAAGCACGCTTTTTGCAATGGTGATCATGTTGGGAGTGCAGTTTACCCCATGGTATCGCAGTGCGAATCAGGAGAACACAGGTCTGTTGCTGTGTGCCGGAGCTCTCTGTCTGATCGCAGCGCAATATAACAGGCAAGAATATAAGAAGCTTTCTTATAACATACCCATCATTATTCTGGTGGTATTGGCCGGATTGGAAAAGGAGAGCTTTACTTTGTTCATGCCGGTATTTCCTGCCTTGAAGCTGTGGCTGGAATATTGGGATGGGTGTGACGCAAGCTGGGAAGGAACCCTGAGAAAGGGAAGACTTCGACTGTTGCTGAAAGAAAATGGTATGACATATGCGTTGATTCTTCTGGCAATGCTCGTAAATATCTATATGATTCTGTTCCGGGTAGGCGTGGATCATGTCAGCTATGCCGGCTTCCATAAGGATACCGGACTTGGACAATATCTTCAGGGAATTCGCACCAGTCTGTTGCAGAACATGAAGTGGAACACGATAATAGCAGGTCTTTTGCTGTTTATGGTACTTCTGTGTTACCAGCTGATCGAAAAATATAACATTCGTAAGTACCTGAGTTTATGTGCATTGATGTTCGCAGCTATGTGTGTGCAGCTGGTGGCACATGCCAGGAGTGGAATGTGGGAGAGGTATCTGTTTCCGTATGTGATAGCCTATGCCTTTTTATTTGTATTATTAGGGTATCGTATTTTTGAGAAAGATCGTTTTAGAAGCAAGATTTATCTGGCGGTGTTGTTGCTTTTATTGGTCAATACAGTGCCCGAATCCGTGAAAGCAGCAAGAGATTATGCGAAGATGGGAGAATGGGTGGCAGAGTATTTTGACTGTATTTTGCAAAATACGACGCAGGCAGACCGGATCGTGTCAGCTTTTAGTGATGAAGAGTTGGATATGGCAACGGAATGTTGGCTGGAAGTCCATGACAGATCTCAGGTCTATTCAAATATCAACGGAGAGTGGAAAAATACGATGCAGCTGTCGGATCCTTTGCAGGGAGACTGCTCCTGGGAAAACGTGAAAGTAGTGACCTGTTATAGCTATGCACAGGTGTATACGCTGTCCTTGATGGAGGATGGTGCAACTGCGGATGACTTTGATGCCTATACTTTTGGCAATTATATGGTTATGATAAGAAAATAGATTTCTTTGGAATACATGTGCTTATGGGGAGAAATTATGGTACCTTTTGTAATATTTGCGCTGATAAACTGTTGGGTAGTATTTGGAAATAAGAAGTCCTTTGGAGTATCCTTGCCGGCAACGCTGACAGGTACTGTGTTATTGACATATTTCAGCCAACTGCTGTTTCATACATTTGACATAGGCATATATGTGTGTATGGCAGTGGCCGTCAGTGCGGTAATCTTATTGATTTTAAGAAGAAAAGACGGTGACTTTATTTCGCGGTGTTTTTCGGAAGGCTTCTTTGTATTTCTGGCAATCTGTCTGTTTTTCCTGGTGATGGATTATGGACGCTGGCTTTCGGAATGGGATGAATACTCCCATTGGGGCAAGATGGTAAGAGAGATGTTCCGGATCGATAGGTTTTATTCGGAGCCTCAGTCTAATCTACTGGTGCACAAGGATTATCCTCCGTTTGCAGTGATATTTGAGATGCTGTGGTGTAGATTTTCCGGCGGATATTCTGCCGGTAATGCCACGATGGGATTACATGTTCTTGGATTTTCCATGGTATTGCCGTTGTCACTGGAACAGTTAACGAGGGAGAAGAAAACCGACAGACTGCAGAAATTCTTGTGCAAGCTGGCAATCGTGGCAGCGTTTTTGCTGTTAATCATGCAATTTAATCATGTACAACCCATGACAATATATCTGGATCTGTTTTTGCCGTTGTTCTATGTATCTTTGATCCTGATGGTTGCAGACAGAGAACTGCGTAGATCCGGATTTGGGTTTGCAATGCTTTTGATGGGACAATTTGGCCTGATCATTACGAAGCAGATGGGACTGGCTTTTGTAATGCTGGTCTGGTTCTTCTACACGATGTTGGAGGT
>CAKRRS010000156.1 GCA_934394665.1 uncultured Acetatifactor sp.
TTGATCTTATCCCGCCAGGCTATTTCAAAATCCCAGCCCCAGGTCTTCAGTTTTCCGACATTTACATTAGGAACACCAATACCGATTACATGAGGCATCTGTAATGAAGAAAGCATGTCATCATTAACCTTCCAATAATAATCAAAAGACGCTGTCAAACGATTATTTAAAGCACCAAAGTCTACACCAATATTGGTTGTGGAAATTGTTTCCCATGTTTTATCAGTAGATGCAAGATTCTTCTGATAGAAGAACTTTTCACCCATATAATTTCCATTATTAATGGTTGGTATATAATCATACATACCAAGAACCGCACCATTACCCAACTGGCCCCAAGATGCTCGGAGTTTTAAATTACTAAGCCATGTAATCCCCTTCAAGAAATTCTCCTGACTCAAACGCCAAGCAGCAGAAACAGAAGGGAACACCTTCCAACGTTTATCTGGTGCCAAACGAGAACTGCCATCATAACGAACATTGGTCTCAAAGAGATATTTTTCATCGTAATTGTAGTTGAGACGACCAAAATACGACATCATTGACCAGGTTCCGATATAATCTCCTATAGAAGTATTAGTTGCTTCTGAAGCATCATAATAGTTAAAAGAGAAGAAATCGTTTGAAAGTAAATTCTTCACGGTTCCATCCATCTGATCCTTACGATAATTCTCATAACTCATACCACCGAGAACATTGAAGTTATGCTTCTTGGCAATGGTAGTTTCATAATTGGCAACGAACTCTGCCAAATCCTGATATGAGGTATTTTTTTGCCTATACAGAGAGTTTGGGTCGTTAACCTTAGAACGAACCTTATCAGCATTTCTATCATACCAAACGAGCATACGCTTCTCGTTACTATTGGTATAAACACCAGCCAAACGGGACAGATTCAAATTTAAATGCAAACCTTTAACAAGATTATCCACCTTCAAAGAAACTTTTCCTGTATAGGCTTCATACTTGGAACGGTTAGCACCACCATTCTTCATAATATCAATAGCATTCGCCTGCAAATCACCATTATAAGGACTATCATTAATATCCTCTGAAGGATTGTAGATAGGTTGGCGTCCACGGGTAGAATAAAGCAGATTAAATATTCCACCTGCACCATAAGAACTCTGGGCTGTACGGGTAGACTGATATCTTACCAGAGTACCTAAAGTGACGTACTTATTAAGTTTAGCATTCACCTTGGTATTTAAACTCCAACGTTCATTGGCGTCTGGACCATATCGCAATAGACCATTCTTGGTATAGTACTTTCCTGATACCATATAATTCAAGTTCTTGGTACCTCCAGACACTGCTACCGTATGGTTCTGCTGGGTGGTGAAATCACGGGTTCCTTCTTCAACCCAGTTGGTTGCCTCAAATAAATCCCAGCGGCCGTTACTATTATTTGGACGATAATTAAAATTAGGATTACCGACCCAACCACTCTGTTCGTCGTTCCATTCTACTTTTCCGCCATTATTCATGCGGCCAATATTAATCATATTCTGCTCTTCCCATGCAGGAAGTCGTTCAGGCATATTACCAGGAGTATTGAAAGCAAAGTATCCATTATAAGTTACCTTAGCTTTTCCTTCTGTTCCATTCTTAGTTGTTACGAGAACTACACCTGCAGCAGCACGAGCACCATAAATTGCACAGGCTGCAGCATCTTTCAAGACCGAAATGGAAGCTATATCATCAGCGTTGACCAATGCCAAGTCTCCTTCTACACCATCAATCAAAACTAAAGCAGATGTACTATTTGCTGAAGAGAATCCACGAATACGCATTCCTGAAGTTTCACTTCCAGGCTGTCCACTAGAACGCAAAATAGTTACACCCGGCATCTGTCCCTGCAGCGCAGAGACTGCATCTGTAGCTGGTTGGGAAGCCAACTTTGAGCCTTCAATAGCAGAAACAGATCCCGAAAGATTAACTTTCTTTTGTGAGCCATAACCTACTACCACTACTTCAGATATTGCCTCTACACTCTCTTCCAGTCGAATAATCTTAGGTATAGCATTAGCTTTGTAAGTCTTGGTTTTGAAACTTACATAACTGATTTCAACAGAAGAATTAGGTTTAACCTGCAACACGAAGTTACCATCCAAATCTGTAACCGTCCCTCGACTACTACCAACTTCCTTTACTGTTACTCCGATGAGTACTTCTTCCGAAGCCACATCAACTACTTTACCTTTTACTGTCATCAAACCACCTTGAGCAAGCGCAAGTGAACACACCAGCGACAGCACCAGCAGAGATAACAATCTACGGTAAACGGTTTTTGGTTTTAAACTGCTCATTTTCATAAATAATTATTAATTGTTAGTCACTAAATATTCATTGTCAAGAAAGAGAAGGATGTTCATCTCCTTATCCTAGATACCATTTACGTCTGTATCCCGACACAC
>CAKRRS010000157.1 GCA_934394665.1 uncultured Acetatifactor sp.
CATAAGCCGCAGCAAGGAGCAGTTCATCCCCGTCATGCACTGCCGCCAGACGATTCTCTACGGAGTATTCATAAGTCCTGTTCACCTTGTCCGTGCCGATCCGCCCGGTCTCACTGATCCGGTTGCCATCTGCATCATAGGTGTAGGCAAGGCTGGTGGTCTTCTTGCCATTGTAGAGCTTTTCAGAGATCAGCTGGTTACTCTCATTATACTCATATCTGTGCCACTCCACAACCGTCCCGTTCAAAGTTTTCTCCATGTAGGTACGGTTACCCATAAGGTCATACTCGAACGTGTAGACGCAGGTGCCATAATTGTCCTCGGTCTCCGTAGCGGTCAGGAGCTTTCCGGCTGCATCATAGGTAAATGTCCGGTCGGTCTCCACGATCTGGTACGCGAAAGTGGCGTCCTTGTCATCGTAGGTGTAGGAGTTTAATTTCTGTGCAAGAATCCTATCTTTATCTCAAGAGAAGCCACTTTCTCTAACAAGAATTCAGTCAGACAATTGCTCATTACACAAAGATTCTATTTCTCTTTTTTCCCAATCTTTAGCATCTTTGTTTTTCCACAGCAAGAAAAAACGTGCCATGAAATTAATTGTATCTCGCGAGTTTCCCACATTACATATAAAGCAGGATTCCGCATCCTGGTTATTTTCCCTTTCTCCACCATATCTTTTTATCATTTCCGTTTCCATCACTGTCACATATCCTATCAGTCTCTCCTCTATTTCTTCTAAAGGATATTTACGCGCTTTCTCCACCCAGGCAGCAATTTTCTCCCATAATTCCACAATATTACATTTCTCCGGACACAATTCTTCACTATATTTTTTCTCCAATTCATCATAATGTTCCATCATCAGTAAATAGTGTTTTCTATTGGGAATCCTGTTTTTATAATCTGTCACAATTTTTTCAAAGATTTCTTTTCCGTTTAGTTCCAATATATCTCGGAAATCATACAATGTGTCTTTATATGCCTTCTCCTTTTTTTCTTCCGATTCCTTCCTCCAGTAATCCCAGTCCCATGTACTTGTCCTAGGTGCAGTCAAAGTACCCAAAAACTGCTCTGCCTGCGCATCATAACCCTTTCCATAAATCCCTATGTGCATGTGAAGTCTTCCGTTTGCATCAGAAATACATATTTCCAATAATGCTCCTTCTATTTTTTTTCGATAATACCAGTCGCCGCGCTCATACTTTGCTAATGTAAAACCATTTTTGTCCATATACGGATTCATTATTTCTTTTACAATTCTTCTTTTATTCATTACACTATTCTCCTCTAATGATCTCTTTTTCCTCTTATTAACCACTTTTCTAATCTGTTCAATATACAATCTATAGACGTTACCCTTCACTTCATCTAAAATTATGAATATGGGAGGTTAAAAAACCTCCCATTTTATATACTATCTCTTCTCTATAATCTATTCATGTTTAGGAACTATAAACTCTATGATGAAGACTCTGGAATATCCTCATAACCAATCGGGTAAACTCGCATATAATCTAGCATATCTTTTGGCAACATAAAAAATGGAAATACATTCTGTGTGGCTCGGTCGAGAATACTTTCTCCAACCCGTTCTACTATCATTGTATCTGTAATAATATTTAGTACTTTAGTTAATGTACTAAATGGTTCACATCCCCATACCTCTTTCTTTTCATCTGCCTGTTTGATTACTGCTGTTACATATTTGGGGTTCTTTGTTTTGCTCAAGTTATAATATATCATTCCAGGTCTACTGGGGTCTGTATAGTAAGTTGCATAATTATATTGTGCATCTATTATTGGCAAAACCAGGAAATTAGGATTAAATGCTCTGCCATTTCTATCTACGCTTTTTAATTCTCCTTCCATTGCTCTAATATATCCCTGCCTCTGCTCAATACCACCTCCCAAGTCCTTTTGTGAATATGGTTTTATTTCATATACTTCATATACTCCATCTGGTCTTTTTAATACAATATCTGCATATCCTATTCCTGTTTTACTACCTGTGTACCCAGTCACTCTATATTCTGTATATGCTTCATACCCATACCGGTATCTATACTCTCCCTTGAAATATTCCTGTAAAGACCTATGCGCTGCTTCTCCCTGCCATGTCGTATAATAGTTTCCGCTCGGATCCGTATAATTCAGATAGCTGCTCACGCAGTAATTATACCGGTTAAGCGTCAGCGGTTCTGTCAGGCTGCCGAGGTAGCTGTCTTCGGTGAGGAAGGTCGCCGTTACCACGCAGTAGTACCTTGCCCTCAGATACTGGCTCTCGATATTCGGATTGTAGGATTCTCCGTTGTAGGTGTATTCGTTCTCATACTGCGGAGCACCGAAGGTGATCTCTCCGGTGACGCTGTAACGGTAGGACTGGTA
>CAKRRS010000158.1 GCA_934394665.1 uncultured Acetatifactor sp.
TTTTTGTGCGACAGGCAGTCGCTTATATGTCATGTCAACAGGGGCATGACATTTTCTGCTTATAAATGATTATTCAAGATAGGGCTCTATTAACTTGAAATGTGTCATGGAATACAGAAATCCTGTAGGTGAAAGTCCTACCTCGTGCGCGCTAGTGCTATTCGAGAAGTCTAATCTAATGCACCAACGTAAGGCGGTGTGTGAAGGAGATGCAGTATTTCGAGAGAACTGTAGATGAAATATCAGGCCGAAACGAAGTGTGAACTGAAAGTGCGGCAGTAGAATGTGTGACGACATTGCGAAAAATGTGGAAGTCTATTCACTGTGTTACCAATGAACTAGTCGATAACACAGGCCTTCTATTGTGAAGTCAGTTGGCATGATATTAAGGAAATAGCGATGACCCTGTGAGGCCTTATGATTACTTGGTGTATATCAAGGTACTTATCTATAAGTGTAATACGAAGTGATAAGTACGTCATGAGGAGTCAGACACTCTCATAGTAGTGAATGATATTGATGTAACATAACATCAATGTAGCGAAGGGGAGTGACCTTTTACGTTCTTACTAGAATCTATTCATAATGGTAAGAAGGACGGTACTGTGGTACAAACGAATTCAAAGTATGATAGAGGGAAAGGAGAAATTTTACTTTAATTTATGGAACCATTAATGAACAATTCAATGAAGTTGAAATATCATTCATTGTACGGACAACTACTACGAGATAGAGTGCTTATGAACGCTTGGAAAAAGGTCAAAGCAAACAGAGGTAGTGGAGGTATCGATGGTGTAACCATTAAGGAATACGCCAAGAATGAACAAGAGAATATATTGAAACTATTGGAGAAACTCAAAGCAAAGGAATATAAACCTACACCTGTGAGAAGGGTATATATTCCAAAGAAAGACGGCAAGAAAAGACCGTTAGGAATACCAACCTTGGAGGATAGAATTGTACAGCAAGCACTAACTGATATACTGATGCCTAAATATGAAAAACTTGTATTTCATAATTGGTCGATGGGATATCGACCAGGCAGAGGAGTAGAAAGTGCTCTGCAAGTAATCATCAAGAACATTGAACTAGGACGCAACTGGATCTATGACTGTGATATCAAAGGATTCTTTGACAATATTCCTCACAAGAAATTGATGAAGGTGTTAAATAAAGTCATAGCTGATGGAACAGTACTAGATTTGATTTGGTCATGGCTTAAATGCGGATACATGGAAGATGGTAAATACTACAATACCAAGGCCGGTCAGCCACAAGGTGGCGTCATTTCACCTTTACTTGCCAACATCTACTTAAATGAACTTGATTGGGAACTACACAAGGCTAAGATTTATTTCGTAAGGTATGCCGATGATTTCCTACTGTTTTGCGAAACTGAAGAAGAAGTCACAAGAGCAGGCAACATCGCTAAATCAGTCATTGAATCTTTAGGACTTGAAGTTGCGATGAATAAAACCAAGGTAGTTAATTTCAAGAATGATGACTTTGATTTTCTAGGCTTCCATTTTAATCATTGGAGAACTAGCAAGAAAGGGAAAGATTACTATTCAATCGTTCCTACAGAAAAGTCAATTGAAACGTTCAAGAAGGCTATCAAGGATAAGACACAAAGGAAATGGACTAAACCAAAAGAAGAATGGATAAAGGATGTCAATCCTATCATCGTTGGTAAGACCAACTATTATTTGAATGTCTACAAGGCTCTCAAAGTATTTGAAGGTCGCTTACAGACACACTGTGTTATTCATGCAATGAGTACATATCTAAACAGAATGGACAAATATGTGCGTCAGCGATTGAGGGTGTGCATGATACATAAACATCCATCAGTAAGAAAAGCATTTGGAATGTGTTATAAATGGAACATTGAATTCTTTGCATGCATCGGTTTAATTCCCTCAAAATGGTGGTTCTACTACAAGATGTGGGGAACCTATACTATTGAAAAGTATGTAGAATACCACATGCATAGAAATAAGGTTGACATGGACAAACGCATTCAAAAATCTAAAGAACTAGGTATAGCATTTTTCACAAATGAGAGATTAAAGAAAATGGACTACTCTTTCTCAAAATAGTCCAAGCATAAATTAAATAAATAGTAAATTGGTAAGCCGTATGCATTAATAGTGCACGTACGGTTTGATAAGGGGCTAGCCTAGTGATAGGTTAGCCTACTTTCTTTTTGGAGATATTATGAAGGATGATTATGTAAGAGTTAAAGATTATATTCCTGATATATATGAGGATCTGCGTTATGCGACAGAACGTAATTTTACTCATACTAAAGTGTATGATTTTAATGAAGCGTATTTAAGAAGATGTACAACACTTAAACTTAAGAAGGTTCAGGAA
>CAKRRS010000159.1 GCA_934394665.1 uncultured Acetatifactor sp.
AACGGAATGCCCGGGCGCAGCCACCGGACAATGCTGGCTCCGATCGTGTCGAGTACCCGTGCCCTGTCGGTCGTCACAAAATACTGGATGAAAAAATACGACAGGAAGCCGGACTTTATCGTGGCAGAGGGACCGTTGGCAGGAGGGCATCTGGGATTTAAACGGGAAGAACTGGATGCTTACACACCGCAGAGTTATGAGAGAGAACTTACGGCAATGATCCGGCAGGCGGCAGAACTGGAAATTCCACTGATTGCAGCAGGCGGTATTTATGACCGGAGGGATCTGGAGCATTGCCTGTCCCTCGGGGCTGTGGGGGTACAGATGGGAACCCGTTTCGTGACCACCGAAGAGTGTGATGCGGCAGATGCATATAAGCAGGCATATCTCAGCGCACGGAAAGAAGACATTGTCATTGTGAAAAGCCCTGTGGGAATGCCGGGCAGAGCCATACAGAATGCTTTTCTGGAAAAGGTGGCGGCCGGGGAACGGTTTATGACCGGATGCAGACATTGCATTAAGACCTGCGATCCGAAGACCGCACCGTATTGCATCACCAGAGCATTGATCAATGCGGCAACGGGAGATGTGGATAACGGACTGTTGTTCTGCGGCAGCAATGCCTGGCGGGCGCAGAAAATAGAAAGAACAGTGGATATCATGGAGGAAATGGCGTGAGGACCATAAGAATCACCGGAACCGGAAGTGCACTTCCGGGAAGGATTGTTACAAATAAAGAATTGGAACAGCTGGTGGAAACCTCGGATGAATGGATCCGGGAGAGAACCGGTATTGCGGAACGACATGTGTCAGTTGGCGAAACGGTTGTGACACTTGCGTCAGAAGCGGCCCGCAAAGCATTGGAACAGGCAGGGAAAACTGCAGAAGAAATCGATCTGATCCTGGTAGCAACCTGCTCTCCGGAGCAGTATCTGCCCTGCAGCGCCTGCCGGGTACAGGCGGCCATCGGTGCGGTGAATGCACTGGCTTTCGACGTGAATGCGGCCTGTTCCGGATTTTTATTTGCCCTGAATACTGCGGATGCCTATCTGCGGACGGGACTTGCGGAAAATGCACTGGTCATCGGCAGTGAGGTGTTGTCCAAGCTGGTGGACTGGACGGACCGGGGCAGCTGCATCCTGTTCGGAGACGGCGCCGGAGCTGTGGTTGTGGAGAGATGCAGGACGGAGACACGGGCGGTGGAATATGGTAACACTTTGCCGGAGACAGAGGAGAAACGGATACCTGCAGCAGGCATTCTGGGACGGGCACTGCATTCCGACGGCGCCGGCGGTGGAGTCCTGCAATGTGGTGCGAGAGAATTGACAACCCCGTATGCAAGGACTCCGGCGGCAAAAACGGATCAAAACCAGCCGACGGATGGCGGAGAACATTATATTCAGATGGACGGACAGGAAGTGTACCGGTTTGCCACCAGACGTGTGCCGCAGTGCATCGAGGAAGCATTGTCGGATGCCGGCCTTGCCGTGACGGATATTGACCTGTTCGTACTGCATCAGGCCAATGCACGTATTATTGATGCTGTGGCGAAAAGACTGCATGCAGACAGAGAGAAATTCCCCACCAATCTGGAAAGGGTCGGAAATATGTCATCCGCTTCCATCCCGGTGCTGCTGGATGAACTGCACAGGCAGGGAAAGCTGCACCGCGGCGACCACATCGTTCTGGCGGGATTCGGTGCCGGGCTTACGATTGGGGCTTGCGTGATGACTTGGTAGACGGTATACTGATAACGACTAAGGACACGACAACGGCATGGACGCGGTCCGGTAGACAGAAAGTCTGCGGTCCGGGAGTATTGCCGGTATACCAGAGAGACATTTATTGGGAAAACTATGGAAAAAAGCAACAACCGGGTACTGAATGAACTGTTGGTGAACCTGTTCCATAACGTGATGGATGCAGAGGCAAAGGCGGTCATAACAGACGAATTCAAAGATATTACGAATAATGACATGCATATTCTGGAGGCTATCGGTATCGAGGAACCCAAGAGCATGTCCAGGATTGCCGGGGAACTGCATGTCACCGTGGGAACCCTGACCACGAATATGAACAGTCTGGAGAGAAAAGGATATCTCACCCGCAACCGCAGCACCAGAGATAAACGTGTAGTGTTGGTGACTCTGACAGAGAAGGGGCGGAAAGCCTTTTTCCATCACAGAGATTTCCATAAGAAAATGATCCACACCATCATACGGGATCTG
Organism: uncultured Acetatifactor sp.; assembly: GCA_934394665.1. Taxonomy (GTDB): domain Bacteria; phylum Bacillota; class Clostridia; order Lachnospirales; family Lachnospiraceae; genus Acetatifactor. The sequence continues at coordinate 2,229 of CAKRRS010000159.1, forward strand.
GACGAGGAAGAAATGAAGACATTGATCAAATGTCTGGGAAAACTGGATATATTTTTCAGAGAAGGCAACGAGGAGTGACCGGAGAG
>CAKRRS010000160.1 GCA_934394665.1 uncultured Acetatifactor sp.
CAAGGTACTACTGCGTGGTAACGGCGACCTTCCTCACCGAAGACAGCTACCTCGGCAGCCAGACAGAACCGCTGACATTTAACAGGTATAATTACTGCGTGAGCAGCTATCTGAATTATACGGATCCGAGCGGGAAATGGATATATGAAAAGGAACAGAATGAATTTGGGGTGAAATATATTCAGACATCCGCAAATGAAAAACAAAATAGGAAGATGGATTTTTATATTGCCAAAACATTTTTGAGTGCATTACATGAACTGAACTCTCCACAAGCATCTGTTGACTATGTATTATCGTTTGACTATAAGCATGATATGCCATATGCAAAAAGCATTATGTTAAAAGCATATAAACAAAATAGTAGTTATGCCTGTGAAATTTTTCATGTATCAATAGAACAACTTGAGGAGTTTGGATGGAAAGCTATAACAGGAGATAAACAAAATTATATCATAAAGTTCAACCGTACCTTGAATCAATATGGCATAACAAGCAAGGCAAGTATTACAATGCTTATGGCAACAATGGCGCATGAAAGCAATTTTGGACAAGACAATATTGAAGGAATGCAAAATGGAAAAGAATTGTTAACAAAAGATAATTGGAAAAGCTATATTAAAGATGTTGCAGGTAACTCAAACTTAGAATTTGATGACAGAGGTGTAGGATATATTCAATTAACTGGAAAACAAACGCAAGAAAATTTTTTAAAAGCCATTGGTAGAGATTGTGATATGGTGAACTTCGGAATGGACAAAGTTCATTATATTGCAAAATATTATAGCTTAGAGGCTGCTGCATGGTTTTGGGCAACTACGAATGTCGTAAAAACAGGTATGGGCAGTTTAAATGATTATGTTAATGCTAATGGAAATTCGGAGGCTATATTCCACATTACACAGTATTATGTTAATGGATTTACTGCAACAGATAAAGATTTAGCAACAATAAGATTAGGAGGGGAGTATAAAATTAAAAATGATCAGCTGATAGTTGGAAACAACAGCAATCCATTACCAAAGAATTGGAGGGATCGAAGTGAAAAGTATGACAAAGCTTACGAGATATTTGGTAAATAAGTTTGTGGCTATACTTGTGTTGAGCTTATGTATTGCAGTATCGATAATAGGATGTTCATCGAACGAATCTGAGATTTATGAGGAAAGTCAGAAATCGGAAACCATTAATACATATGAAACTGAGGCGGAAGAAACAACAATAGAGGTTGACGATGCGCAAGAACCTCAGTTGTTGTCATGTTATGAATATGAGATTCAACAAAAGACATTTAATTTTTCGATAGATAACGGAGAGAGCTATCATATCCCATATGTCCAGATTCAAGGATGTCCGGATAAGAGGCTGCAGTGGAAAATTAATCACACCTTGTGGAAAGATGCCTGCTGGTTATTTGACTGCGCACAATTAGATATACATATATATGTCATTTGGGATGACGATGACCCTTATACGATTGCGGGAATATATCAGTATAAACAGTATCTTTCTGTTGTTTACGAAGGAACGGAGGATCGGCGTTTGCCTGGGAAGGTTATGTATGCTATTGTAGTGAATATGCTTACAGGGGAAAGAGTGCTCCTAAGCGATATGATAGGTAATACAGACAAATTTAAAAATATGTTGCTTCACTACTTTGATGGAGATGAGCGGGAACCCCGAATGTTTATATTAGAGGGAGATCCTGAGAGGATATTGCATTATGGATCAATGACGGAAGCGGAAATGATAGTTGACAGCAGAACCATGCAGGGAGAATATCCGGAGGATGATGACGGGCAGATAGATTCTGTGACATGGCTGTATGGAAATATATCTTTTTACATGTCGGATGATGGCTTTATTGTACTTCCTGAGGCAAAGTATTTTGAACCCTTAATATTTTCATGGGATGAAATGTCAGGAATTATAAATTGGAAATAATTGATACTGATGTAAAAAAGGCAAGGGAAAAAACTACGAACTGACTGAGTACTTAAACGATGTCAACCGTGAGCATGCCGAGGTACTGGTCGAGCAGAACATCAATGGCAGGACGGATACCTCTTATATCTACGGAGCGGAGATAAACGGCGGATTCGACCGGATCTCCCTTGACCGGTTCGATGGCAGCACCGGCTACTACCTCTACGATGCCAGAGGAAGCGTCTCCGGCATCACCAATGAAGAGGGACAGGTCTACCAGTCCTACCGTTACAGCGTCACCGGAGAGATCACCTTCGGTGCTCCGCAGTATGAGAACGAAT
>CAKRRS010000161.1 GCA_934394665.1 uncultured Acetatifactor sp.
GTAATACAACAGTCAAAACTAATCCATTCTTTAACATATTCTTCCTTATGAGCCTTTTTTATATAATCTAATGCAAGAAGAACTTGTTTAAGATTTTCTTTCTTTATCATTGAAAGCTACCTCCGTCTACTTATCCCGTGGGGGAGTATTATCTCTGTTTCTTTTCCTCCTAAAAGACCGATGCCCCCTCACACACGTTTTTTCGCAAAATTGCATAGGGGGATTCCGGTGTCCTTTAACATATTTTATATAATATCATAGCACATAATCACATATAATAGGCTTACAGTAAATATCACTATTTATTTGTCTTTCCGCCAAATCATATAAATTAATGTGCTTTTTTCTTGCTTTTTTGAGCCTTTTCAATGGCTTTTCGTTCACGGTAGGCCTTTTGCTTTCTGGCATTTCGAACCTTCTGGCATTCTTCGGCATCACAAAATTCCTGTCGGTTACTTTTTCGGATTATGAATTTACCACAGTTTCGACAACGAATCATAATGCCTTCTGGACGATTATCCGATTCGCCTTTATCTTCTGGTGCAGGGTCTTCGGAAAGCATTCTTGCAAGTGTCAGCCATGCAATATCAAATACAGAATTAATATCGGTAGAAAATTCTAATCGGTTAGTGCGAGGATCTACCTTTAATTTCATGGTAAATTCCGGAATGATGTCAATAAGCGCATTCCGCAATTCATTGTAATCGTCATATGGTGTAGTAGCAAATTCTCCGGTTGGAGGTTTTTCTGCCGGATAATTTTTAATGTACTCATTATCAATTCGCATTTCTTCTATGAGATTTCCTTTTGCATCCCCATAATCTAAATCATCCGGTATTGCAACGATAGGATGCTTATATTTATCAAAGAAAGAGTAGCCCTCAAAGTATTTTCCTTCTTTGGATAAATCATATGCAGCTTCGTCATTGGCAATACAGACACCTTCGAGAGCAACATAAAACATGACTGCATTATATAATTTTCCAAGATCATCTAGGAAGGTGTTAATCTCAAATGTTCCGTCTCTTTCTACCATTTCTGCATCGAAGCTATTTATATCGAAAGATTCATTCAATTCAGAATAGATGAAATCAATATTATATGGATGCATATTATTTGTACACCATTCCATTATGAGCTGAGTATATGGGATTTTGTTATCAAAGCTGTTTATCTGCATTGCCAGATTGCAAAGGCTGGCAAGCAGTCCCTGCCCGGAAAGAAAATCTTCTTTAGGGAAAACTGGTTCATATCCGGGACGGCAAAATGGTATTGCACAGTAATCACTGCTTTTATCAATATCAAGTTCGTATTTTTTGAAACGAAAAGGGTGATAAATCAGTTGTCCGACACCACCGACTTCTTTAAATCCTAATATATCTGTTGTTTTATCTGCTTCTGATGGAATCGTTTCATCATTCCAGTTTAATGGCATATCATACCTCATTCCAATCGTTAATTCGTAACCGTTAGCGTTACCGTCAGTTTTTGGACTTCGGTTACATTATAGCTTAAAATATTCATGAAAACAATAAAAAGTTACACAAAATGATGTAACGGATTTGTACCTTGACAATTTCATTCCGTTCTAAATGAACAAGCCTTTGTTACTGCGGGGACTGGTAGCCGCCAAGAGCGGTAGCAGAGAAACGACCATTGAAGAGACGGACGCAACAAAATCTAAGAAAGGAGCAACATCATATGGAAAAAACAACTATGAGTGTGCAGGAATTATCTGCACAGATGGGAATCAGCCTGCCAAAGGCATATGAACTGGTAAAGACACCGGTATTTCCAACAATACGAATCGGAGCAAGAATTTTGATTCCGATTGAAGCCTATAAAGAATGGCTTGTAAGAACATCTATTAACCATTAAACAGGATTGCAGAAAAGGAGGAGGTGAGCAGGATGGGAGATATGACAGTGGATGAATTAAAGGATAAAAAGCTGTGGTTTTTATGGTCAGCAAAACCCGGCAAGAATGGGAAAGTTACCAAAGTTCCATTCTCAGCAAACGGAGGAGCTACAGGAACAAATGATGCACATAAGGGGACATGGGTATCTTTTGATGATGCAGAATCAGCCAGAAATCAGTTTTAGGCATCGGGGCTTGGCTTGAAGATTCCGAAAGGCTTCTTCTTATTAGATATAGACCATAAGGATATTTGGCAGGTACAATGACATCTACCGGGTGCAGATGCCAAACATTACTCCCCATGTATGCAGGCACACCTACTGTTCCAAT
>CAKRRS010000162.1 GCA_934394665.1 uncultured Acetatifactor sp.
GCGCAACAGACATGGAAACAGCGTGCCGTTGCAGCTTATGTATGCCTGTCCCTGTTGGCTTGCTTTGGAATTGCCGAATCGCACATCCTTGTCGTGACAGGCGTTGTTGCTAACCTTTGCGTTGCGGTGTCGCTTGCAAGGCGTGCCAAGTTTCCCTACGGAGAATAACAATCAAAACGTGCGATTATGATGGATGAACTTGATTTGAACAAGCCGTTGTTCCAACTGACGGCAGGCGAGTTCCTTCACTTGTTGAAGCAGACAAATGCAACGGATGAAGGCGAACCGCAGCGGGAAGAAACGCAAAAGCACCTTGTTTATGGCATTGCCGGAATCGCGCAACTGTTCGGTTGCAGCATAACGACGGCAAACCGAATCAAGGCAAGCGGCAAGATAGATGAAGCGATAACGCAATGCGGCAGGATGATAACCGTTGATGCGGACTTGGCTTTGTCACTGTTGAAAAAATAATTCTACTTAATGTAACATAACAATGAAAACAATCATTCTCAAAAGTTTGACCCTTATCAATTTTAGGGGCGAACAGAACAGAACCACCGAATTTGATGCGAAGGAGACTTTCATCATGGGTGACAACGGTCTTGGCAAGTCAAGGCATTTCGATGCCTTCATGTGGCTGCTGTTCGGCAAGGATTCGAACGACCGAAAGGATTACGAAATCAAGACCATCGTGGATGGCAAGCCGTTGCAGCATGTAAATTCCGAAGTCACCGGAGTGCTGTCCGTTGAAGGTGAGACAGTAAAGTTGCGCCGTGCCTTGGTCGAGGATTGGGTGAAGCCGCGCGGACAGATGGAACAGGTGTTCAAGGGCAACCATACGGAATGCGCCGTGAACGATGTGCCGGTGAATGTCACCGAATACAAGAACCACATCAATTCAATCATTGATGATGGATTGTTCCGGATGATAACCAACCCGTTGTTCTTCGCTTCGATGCCGTGGCAGAAGCAGCGTGAGCAGTTGTTCGCGCTTGCCGGAACAATCGGCGATGATGAAATCGCACAAGGCAACGAAACATATCAGGCGTTGCTTGCGAAACTCACCGGAAAGGACATGGAAGGCTATCACAAGGAAATAGTTGCGAGGAAGAAGAAGGCGAAAGCCCAACTCGACCAGATACAGCCGAGGATTGACCAGACGCAACGCCTCATGCCGGTGGAAAGGGACTGGTCGGTCATCGAATCGGAACTTGCCGGACTGGATGCAAGGATTGCCGACATTGACAGGCAATTGCAGGACAAGTCCGAAGCCGAGCGTGCCGCCTATCAGTCGGAACAGGACAAGAAGGCGCAATGTACGCGTATCGCCGCCGAACAGATACATGTGCTGTTCAAGGCACGCCAAGAAGCCAATGAAATTGCATACAAGGCAAATGCCGCACGCCGTGAAGCGGCTTTGAAAGCGGATGAAGCCAACACCGCCGCAGCGTCAGCAAAGCGCAAGGTGGATGTTCTGGAAAGCGAACTGCGGTCTTATCAAGCCAAGCGCAAGGAGTACACCGACAAAATGGAAGAATTGCGCAAAGCATGGCACGAACAGAATGTACGCACATATAACGGCGAGACCATTTGCCCCCATTGCGGTCAGGAGCTGCCGGAGAGCATGAAGGCTGATGCCGAAAGGAAATTCAACGACACCGTCAAGGCGGAAAAGGACAGAATCAACGCGAAAGGCAAGGAATGCAAGGATTTTGTCGCAAGGGTTGATGAAAGTGTTGCAGAAACCGAAAAAGCCTTGCAGAAGGCAAAGGAAGCGTATCAAACGGCGCAATCAGAAGCCAAAGCCGCCGCCGATAACTTGGCAAAGATGGGCGAAGAAGTGAAGGCGAAGGAGGTCAAGCCGGAGGATGTTCCGGAATGGGTCTCGCTGAACAATGAACTTGCAGCCATCCGTGCAACCGTTTCAATGGGCGCGGCTCCGGTTGCCGGCAATGCCATGCTGAACGAACAGAAGCACGCATTGACCGCCGAGCGTGACGCCAAGAAGCGTGACTTGTCCGAGCGTGACACGATAGCCAGACACAGGAAGGCAATCGAAGAACTGGGAAACGAAGGCAAGCTTCTTGCGCAGGAAATAGCATCGTGCGAAAAGGAAGAATTTGTGATGGATGCTTTCACGAAAGCGAAAATCAAAGAGTGTGAAAAACGCATCAACAGAATGTTTGCGCACGTTACCTTCAAACTGTATGAT
>CAKRRS010000163.1 GCA_934394665.1 uncultured Acetatifactor sp.
CCCCTGGGTTCTCAGCATGATGCCAGAAGTGCCGTATCCGACGGCAACTACGCGGTGGGTGATGATGTTCCCGAAAAGGGCGGGATCTTTTGAGCGGAAGCAGACGATATCTCCTTCTTTGATATTGCTTATATCCTCGTTTTTCGAAATAATGAGAGAACCGGTGCTTATCGTCGGCTCCATGCTTCCGGTAACCACGCGGAAAAGGCTGAAACCGCCGACCGAGACGTAGCCTTTGACGGAGACCTGGACAAGAACGCAAAAGCAGAAAAGTATCGCCGCGGCAAGAACTGCCGACGAAATGATGTTTCCCACCTTTTTGCGCCGTGATTTGTCCGAAGTCTGAGTTTCTGTTTTATCCATTATTTAACCATTGCTCCCGGCAAGTTCAAGATTGATCGCTATATTTTTACCTGCGACGGAATTTACACAGTCGCTGTCCTGTCCCTCAAGCCATATATACATTCTTATTCTCTGCGGAACGTTCTTTTCAAGAGTTACGATAACGGCGTTGTCGGAAGCTCCCGCAGTAGAGAGTTTTTCGACGTTTTCCGAAGAAGCCGTTCCGTTCGCCGCCGCGGAATAGAGATCCGACGCGTTCCTTATGAATTTTCCGCTCGAAACGTAGGGGGACAGTTGATATTGAAGATAATTTCCGTAGAAATCGTTAAAGAGTTCGTCCTCGGTAAGGTTTTTATTTTTAACGCCGATGCTGTATGCGCCGAATATCTGTTTTATAAGAAGGTCCGAGCCGTCGGAAGACTGATTGAAGGTCGACGGCAGCTGAACGGTGAGCCTGCCGGAGATATCGGCAAGGTAAACTTCCGCGCCGTCAAGCGCTATCGGCTGAGTCACCGAATATTCGCCGTTCTTCGCTTCGCTTTTTTCAGCGCCTTTTTCGGTTACGACATTCGCCTGTTTTTTTGTATGGAAAGTGGCGTTGGGTTCATAGATCGTAAAAACCGAGTTTCTGAAATAACTTTCGCCCTTTTCCTGATATATGCCGTAAAGTTTATGATAAACGGAATTGTAAGCCCGGGATCTCACATAATCTTCAAGCGAACCGTTATCCACCTTTTCATTGTTGACGAGAAAACCTATTCTTGCGGTCGCCGAAATTATATTTTCGGGCGTTGAAAGAGAATAGCTGTCGCCCGATTTTTCGACCTGCGGAAGATCGGAAACGAAACTTCCGCCCGCAGCGTCCCCTGCGGAGATTCTGACCTCGCAGTTATCTGTCGGGGAAACAAGCCAGAAATCAAGACTGACATAACAGCCCGAAACGCTTCCGTCGGACGGAAGAGCGTCGGCGTTTGCAAATTTAAGAGTTGAATCGCGGACAAACATTTCGGGAGAAAGAAGACTTCCCGAAGTCCCGTTTTTGCCGTCGGAATAGGTGGCGGAAAACCAGTTTATTCCGTCGGCGGTGGAATACGGCGACAAGCCCACGACATTTTTGAGATAGGAATAATTTTCCAGATCGGCAAAGTTTATTTTATCGACAAAATACGACGGATAATGCAGGATATTGCCGTCCTTTTCGTAGGAGACGTCGGCGGCTATCTTGATGGTGTTCGAACCGCCGATGTTTACCGCGATACCCGCGATTTCGGGAGTGCCGGAAATGGTCATCCATGCGTAAGTCGCCATAACGAGCATTAAGACGGAGATCAGAAATATGACGAGAGCCGAAACAAGTTTCATTCTCTTCATACTCTTTACCGCCTTTCGTTATTTTCTTGCCGCTTCTATCTTTTTCCGTTCTCTGCGGAGCCTGCGTTCTTCCGCAAGGCGTTCCTCTTCGAGCCGTCTTTCGTTTTCAAGGGTCTTTCTTTCGTCAAGCCGTCTTGATATATCGACGGCAAAAGCCGCGAGTTCGTCGGAAAAGACGGAAAGCGCTTTTTCGGCGTCTTCCCTTTCCCGTTTTTCTTCGGCAGCTTTCTTTTCAGCCTCGACGCGAAGTTTTTCGAGCCGCTTTTCTTCTTCCATGCGGCGTTTTTCGCGTTTTGCCGCGTCTTCGGCGGCGCGCTTTTCGAAAAGCAGTTTTTCCTTTTCCTCCTGCTTTTTCTTTTCAAGACGGAGTTTTTCTTCTTTCCGTCTTTCTTCCGCTTCGGCAAGCAGTCTTGCCGCCTCTTCTTCTTTTC
>CAKRRS010000164.1 GCA_934394665.1 uncultured Acetatifactor sp.
AACAAACGAAGTTATATTAGGTTCAAATGATGATTTATTCAACAGAGAATTAATTGCAAAAGATGTAAATTTAATAACAATTGATAAAATAAGAGAACCAATAAGAGTTGAAGCTAAAATAAGATATTCTGCTAAACCATCACCAGCAACAGTTTATAACAACGGTGATGATAGCATAAAAATAGTATTTGATGATGGAACATCTTACGTAGAAAATGTTCACAGTGATGAGTACGTGAAGGGCTTTTTGAAAAATGTCATATTAAGAAAATGTTGTCATAATTGTTCCTTCTCTGATTTTCCTAGGCAAGGTGATATTTCGATTGGAGACTTTTGGGGAATTGATACAGTTGACATGGGAGAGAATGATGGAAAAGGAACTTCTATTGTTGTATCAAATAGCGAGAAGGGAAAGGAACTTGCCGAAATATTAAAGAAAAAATGTTTAAGCTTTAAAGAGGAAGATGTGGAACCATTATTGTTACCAAATAGGTTTAAGGCTTTATACAAAGAAAATCCAAATAGAGATAGATTTATGCGTGAGTTTGCAAAGTCAGAAAGCTATTGTGCATCTGTGAATAAAGTATTGAGTGTAAATGATTCAAAAGAAAAAGAACAGAAAATCAAATATGATGTGGGGTTAGTTAGTAATTTTTATGCTGGTAATTTTGGAGGTTCATTGACTCAATTGGCACTATATAATTTTCTTAGAGAAAATGGAAATACTGTGCTTATGATAGAACATCCTGAGGAATCGCCAAGTAAACCAATAACGAAAACATTGGAAAAAATATATTTAAAAAATCCATATCCTAAAAAGGACATATGTAAAACCTATGGTACAAAGTGGCAGATGTCAGAGCTTAATGATGTTTGTAATACTTTTGTCGTTGGATCAGATCAGTTATTTCAGGCCGAGTTGTTTAGGTTATTAGGTGAATTTACTTCGTTGGATTGGGTTGATGATAATAAGAAAAAAATAGCATATGCAGCTTCGTTTGGGCATAAGAAGTTAAACATTGATCGTGATGTGCTGAAGAATATGAAATATGGGATAAGTAGGTTCGATTCCTTTTCAGTAAGAGAGGAAGATGCAATTGATATTTGCAAGCAGAACTTTGGAATTGATGTTGCCTGGGTAATGGATCCTGTATTTCTATGTGATAAAAAAGTGTATGAAGATTTGGCTAGTAATGTTAAGAGAGAACACAGTGAGCCATATATTGCATCATATATACTTGATCCTACAAGAGAAAAACGTGATATTATAAAATTTGTCGAGGAAAAAAGGGGATTAAAGGCAGAAGTTTATTCGGAACTTGGATATTCAGATGAATATATTGCACCTCTTGAAGGGTTAAATGTAGTTCAACTTAAAATTGAAGAAAGATTAAAAAGCATAATGGAATGTGATTTTTTTGTAACAGATTCATTTCATGGTACATGTTTTGCATTAATTATGGGTAAACCGTTTATATCTATAGTTAATACTGCGCGTGGAGCGAGTAGATTTTACTCCATAGGACATAAGCTTAATGTTATGGATAGAATAGTTGAATCGTTTGACGATGTTAAGCAACGATATGGACAATTAAAAGAAATGGACTATACAAAGGTTACAAATAGAATAAGAGATGAGGTTGATTTTAGCAAAAAATGGCTTCTTGAACAACTTAATAGAAAAACCCTAGATAAAATAACGGATAGGGACTATTTAAGAAGAATTTTATCTTTACAAAGTAAAAAGATAGATGAGCTCGAAATGAAATTGCAAAATGTATGTAATGTAGCTAGAACAGATAATATACTTAATTATGTTACTGATATTTATTCGTACTTAAATGTACTAAATAATATAAAAGAGAGGGTAGGAATAGTCATTTCGGTAAAAGATACTAGTGGTCTTCTATATAATAATTCAATTGATACATATATGAAGAAAATTGGAAATACCTATAATCTTGTTGGTAAACATTGGAGAAGTTATGTTATGCTTTCTGTGAATGGTGTCCTGTTATATGAAAAAATGAATGATGATGGAGAAAGTATAGAATATAAACAGAATATAGG
>CAKRRS010000165.1 GCA_934394665.1 uncultured Acetatifactor sp.
GCTCTGCGCCATGTCGGACGGGGTCTCGGCATAGAAAGTATAGCAGCTGCCCATGCCCTGAGAAGTGCTGTTTTTGGTTATGTTGGGGTCGTCCTGCCAGATACGGTTTTCACCTTCGTATCCGAGGACTATTTCTTCGGTATTGAATTTTTCCTTGGGAGTGCCGTCAATATATTCGTCCGGGATCTTTGCGGCGGGATCTCCGTAGTAACTTTCGAGATAATAGTAGTCGTTATCCTTTTTATATATCGTAACGTCCTTTATCGTAACCTCTTCGCCGGTGTTCGGATCGGTATATTTTCCGTTCGCGGTATAAAGGTCGACGGTCACTTTTACGTTGTTTGCATCGTAAAGTTCGGCTGTCGCTCTTGTTGTTATTGTCTGAATAACGGGCTTTCCTTCAAGAGTAAGATACGAATAGGAAGCGTTTGTTCTTATCCAGAAATCGACGGCAAGACCGTAGGTGTCTTCGGCTGTCGGAGTACCGCCCTTAAAGGCGTCGGGCTTCGAATTCTTTGTCGTTTCAAGGTCTGTCGGAAGTCCGAAAGGCGCTGCGGCGTCGGTTTTTAATTTTGCGTAAACGGTAACGCTTCCTACAATGGGAATCCCGGTCGCAGTCGCTTTAAGAGGCTTGTTTGAGATGATAGCCGAGCCGAGACGCTGGTCCATATTTTTGAGGATACCTTTTGTCGCTATCGCGGTATGAGGGTTCGACTCGCTGCTTCCGGTAAGGTCGGTTGCGTTACCCATGCTGATATTTCCGCACTTTATCGTTTTGCCTTTATTTGTAACTATCAACGCGGAATTTATATCGACGACGGAATTGACTATTCCTGAAATTTCGCTCCAGTAAACCGTCGTTTTTGTTCCTGCGGCGACCTGATCGTTAAGTGTCTTGAGTTTTGCGATCTGATTTTTAAGGTTTGTTCTGTCGACTTTATACTGGGCAAAAGAAGATATCAAAACGCCGTTGTTTGTAAGATTTGCGGCAGAAGCCGAACAGAGGGTATCAAGCGTATAATCGGGGTTGTCGGCGGTCGCCGTGCCGTTCTTTATCATTTTCTGCATATTTGCAAGGCTGACGTAGGCGTTGCCGGCGGAGACCATGACTTTTTCGTCGAACTCGGTCATCATCGTATAGAGAGGTTCGACATAATCGACGCAGTTCGCAGTTGAGTTACCCGTCTTTGTCGCGGCGAAAACACCGATAAGACCTCCGACGGATTTGTTGAAACTTTCATTATTGACAAGAGAGGTAAAGTTTGATTTTGCGGTGTCTATATCGGTCTGGACCTGCGACGCCATTTCCAAAAACTTCGCGTCGCCCTCGACGTCGGTATATGTGACCGAAGAAATTGCGCGAACGCCCGGTTTCGGGTTGGACGCGTCAAAATAACCGGGGTTGCCGCCTGCGGGCTTTACCCAGTTCGAATATGCGAAATCCGCATTGAGTCGCTGAATTCTGCCGTCGCCGCCGTATGTCGCGCCGCTCAGAGGATTTGAAAGCAGACTGCTGCGGTTGAGCATTGCGGGACGCAGGGTCATATTCTCAAGTCCGTAACTGTCGTCGGCAAGGTTTACTATATTTCCCCACGTAACGTTCTTTTCCACGACCGGAAGCGTGCTGTCGCCGACCTGAGAAGCGCCCGGAACATTGCCGTCTTCGGGGCAGAGGGCTATTTCCAGGTTTCCGTTCGCGGTTATCGTCGTGTCGACTCCCGTAATTTCCGGAGACCACGCAAGAGTAAGCCACGCAAATGTAGCCGTAGTCATCGTTATTAAGGAGATCACGGCTATCATAAGCGCCGCGAAGACCTTTTCCTTTGCCTTCGGCAGTATACTCCTGTATTTTTTTATATTTGCTTCGGTTTCTCTCATTTCAAGAAAATCCTCCTGTGAGATTAAAATATAGTAAATTACCTATCGGTAACGAAAAAAGGCATATATAATTCGGAAAGGATTATATTTCCGATCTTCTGCGTTACGTAAAGTCGGTAAGTCCCGGTTGCGGCAGACTGTCCCGCCCCGGCAGTTATCTTACCTTCGGTCGGGATG
>CAKRRS010000166.1 GCA_934394665.1 uncultured Acetatifactor sp.
ATTTTTAAATGAGGACATAACAGAATACAAGGGCAAAATTACGTTGCAAATGGAGCCGTATTCTGTAAAAGTCATAATGAGTTCATCGAACTCGGGCAAAAAACAATAGGATGATGTTTACAATGATGAAGGTAAAGAAAAACAAAAAATTACTGGCAATTCTACTCACAACCGTAATGAGCCTGGCAGCCTTAACAGGATGTGGAGAATCACCAGTAGAATCTGAAACTGGCTCAGAGAGTCAGGTATCAGCAACAGCAGAGACTCCTGCAGCTACAGAAAGTGCTTCGCAGGAAGAAGTTACCATTAATTTCTGGCATCATTATAGTGCACAGTCGGCAGAAAATGAAACTCTGATGAATGTACTGATTCCAGAATTCGAAAAAGAAAATCCGGGAATCAAGGTAAATGCAGTATCTCATGAATGGGCAGATCTGCATCAGAAGATTCTGATCAGCGCACAGTCAAACACGTTACCGGATGTAGCCAGACTGGATAGCGCATGGGTTCCCGAATTTGAGAAAATGGGAATTCTGACAGCACTGGATGAAGAGATGTCTGACTTTAACGATGTCTCCGGTGGTTTATTGGAAAGTGCTATGAGCACAGCAAAAGTGGATGGTCACTTCTACGGATTAGCACTGAACACCAATACCAAAATTCTCTTCTATAATGTGCAGGCTTTCAAGGATGCAGGTATTGAGGCTCCCAAAACCATGGATGAATTTGTTGATGCTGCTAAAAAATTAGCAGGAACCAATGCAAATGGTCAGCAGGTATGGGGATATGATGAGCCGGCATTGGCAGGTTGGAATCTCTGCCCGTTCATCTGGAGTATGGGTGGATCCATTACCAATGAAGAGGAGACAAAGGCATCCGGTTATATCAACAGCCCGGAGACAGTAAAGGCAATCGAAACGCTTGCGGAACTGTATCAGGCAGGTGCAATCACAGGATGGAATGCAGGTGACATTCCGATGACAGATGGTTTTGGAACCGGTAGATATATGATGCTTCTGGAAGGTCCATGGAAGGTTGCGGAAATGCAGGGTTCTTATCCTGATTTTGAATATGCAACCACGGAAATGCCTGCCGGAGATGCCGGATCCATATCTGTTCTGGGTGGTGAAGATATTGCTATGTTCAATAGTGCAAATAAAGATGCTGCATGGAAATTCATGAAGTTTATGACCGGTGAATTTGCTGAAGAGGAAATGGCAAAATGCGGACAGATCCCCGTCAACAAAGAAGCACTGGAGAGTGATACAGTAAAAGCAGCAGATTATGCACCGTTCCTGGAAGCCATCAAAACAGCAAAATCCCGTCCTACCGTAGCCTGCTGGTCTGAAATGGACAGCGAATTATCTGTAGCGGTTACGGATGTAATGAACGGAAAGAAAACAGCACAGGAAGCTATGGATAAGCTCGCAGAGCGTTTTGATGAACTTCTCGCAGAATAATATTAATTATAACTTGCCATATGTATAAAGTCAAATAGCAGTCTGGGGCAGTACCGGCAGGTGCTGTCCCAACTGTAAAAGAGGTATTTCTATGAAGACATCACGGAAAAGCAAAATACAGATTGGATTATTACTTTTACCTGGGTTACTTGTATTTGGGATTTTTACGATCTACCCTATTTTGAAATTATTTATTATGAGTTTCTTTGAATGGGATTTTGGCAGTATGCTGAGTCATCGTTTTATTGGATTGGAAAATTACAAGGAAGTATTGGGAGATGAATACTTTCGGACTGTTTTTATAAATTCATTGGTATATACGCTCGTGACTGTGCCGGGACAGATGCTGGCTGGATTTTTAGTTGCACTTTTGCTGAATCAGATTACACGTTTTAAAGTCGGATATCGGGTACTGTATTATTTGCCGGTAATTACGTCATGGGTAGTAGCATCTCTGATTTTCAAATATGTGTTTAACACAGAGGGATTATTAAATTATTTTCTGATGAATGTTGTACAT
>CAKRRS010000167.1 GCA_934394665.1 uncultured Acetatifactor sp.
ACTCAATATAGCACCTTTCTTTTTCAAAAGCGCACGATTCAACATGGGATAGAACCGCATACGGACCTATGCTGGAATATTCAAGAGTTTTCCTAAAATAGCAATCATGATATTACTTCTTTATTTGTTCATAGACATCCAACAAGTCTTTCACGATTTGCTTCTTGTCATGACGAACCAAGGCAAATTCCTTTGCCTTTTTGCCAATAGCCATATTTTCCTCCTTATTGTCTATCAATCGCTTGATGTAATAAGCTGCCATATACGGGTCTGTCACAGGATACAAAAAGCCTGTCTTACCATGCTCAACCATCGAGTCTGTACCACCGACTCTACTTGCCACTACAGGGACACCTACCATCTGAGCCTCACCCACAGAATTAGGACTGTTCTCTATATATGAGGAATGGAAGTACATCGTGCTACTCAACAAGGCATCGCGTAACGTTTCTGCAGAAGCGACACCACATAGATTGATGTTTAAATCTTGATGTCTCAAACCTATATGTTTTTCCATAAACTCAGGATCAATGTTGCCATAGACATTCCATTGGAAATCCAAATGCAACTCGTTTTTCAAAATGTAAGCCACCTTCAAGATAACATCATATCCCTTATAGGTAGGGAAAGAAATGGTTGTAGTAATCGTTGGAACATTCGGGAATTGCCTTTCCCTTGCCTCATAAAAGACATCACGCAAGATTTCCCCACCATAATAGTATTTCGCTTTTGGATTAAGAACCGCCATGGCTTGCCTATCCCAATCAGTTCTTCCGATGACATTGAAAACTGTATTCAAAATCGCTTTTTCACGATAAACACTGCGTTTCCAGTAAGCCAAGTATTGAAGATGATGGAACTTACCTTTCAATCCCTTACCACTCATGATATATTCTCTACGAGAAAATCCTGGAGGAAGGAGTATATATATATAGAGAGAGAGGAGGCCTTGGATGTGAAGCACCATTGGAATGTTGCCAGCCACTCTTGCAGCAAGTCCATGATACAGCTCCGAGCCAAAGATGTGTATCACATCAGGCTTGAAATCCTCAATCACTTCCTTGAACTTTTGCTCATAATAAGGCCATAACACCTCATCCCTTGTCGTATCGTTGAGTTTGAACAAGTCAATAATCTTGTCTTTCTTTGACTTCGTATGATGGGGGATAGGATAATAAAACACCCCATCTTGTTCCACCTTTGCAGGTTCACCATTTCGACAAAAGGCAATACCCAATTTGATGTCATCGCACTTAGCCAACTCATATTGCATGGATGAGATCCATCCTCCACCATTATAGCCACCACCACAAGAATGAGGCGACTGATAGTTTCCTGCCGTAGCAGTAATCCATAATATTCTCATTATCTCTTATTTTTTAACTTAACCAACAAACATATTGTATATTTTTTCAGAAACAATTTTCAACAACCAAGCAGATATCACAACAGCCAATAAATACAAAATTAACAGCAAGCCACTTTGGATATAGCATATGAATTCCATCTTACCTTTTAAAATCCAATACACAGAAGCGACAAAAAGATGAATAAAATACATATACATACTTAATTCACCCAGTTTGCCCCAAACATCACCTCTAAATAGTCTTTTAAACCAAGATGAAGATACAAATGATGAACATATAATCAAAGGCACAAATATTATGGCAAGATAGTCATAATTTTCTTTTGCTAAAGTCATTAATAACAAACCAAACAAACTTATCACCCCCAAGGAATTAACCAATATTTTATTACGATTAAAGCTCTCAAACTTTACTTGTAGAATATATGCTGTTAGCACACCCAATCCCATATCAGCAACTCCACGGATCATCCATGACTGAATGCCAAACAGATTCATCTGATTTTGAAAGGCATGATTTCCATTGTCAAGAATAAATGGAAAGCCCCAAAGACAAATTAGAGGAATATACAATGATATTGCTTTCTGATTAAAATTATGTAGTAAGGA
>CAKRRS010000168.1 GCA_934394665.1 uncultured Acetatifactor sp.
CCATGATGCGTGGATTGGTTATGGATTTCAATGGCGATGATAAAATCTATGATATCAAAGACCAATGGATGTTCGGATCAGCTTTGATGGCTTGTCCAGTGGGTGAGTATCAGAAGTATTCCCGTAATGTATATCTGCCTAAACAGAAGGGATGGTATGATTTCTATACAGGTAAATACTATGCAGGAGGTCAGACTATTGTGGCTGAGGCTCCATACGAGAAGATTCCTGTATTCGTACCAGAAGGTGCAATACTTCCAATAGGTCCTGAGATGGAATGGAGTGACCAGAAGAAACCGGAACTTATCGACCTCTATGTATATGCTGGCAAGGATGGTTCTTATACGCTTTATGAAGATGAAGGAACCAATTACAACTACGAGAAGGGTAAGTACGCTACTATTGATTTCCAGTATAATGATGCACAGAAGACCCTCACTGTGGGTGCCCGCAAGGGTAGTTTCGATGGTATGCTTCAGAAGCGTCGCTTCAATGTAGTCCTGGTTCAGGCTCAAAAAAATCAGGGCGTAAGCCTTGATAAGGCACCTAAGGGAAAGATGGTAAAGTATGCAGGACAGACTGTTACTGTTAAATTGAAATAATCTAATCTCCCACAGATTCCACAGATTCCACAGAACTTTTGTTGTTATCCCAGAGATGATAAATCTGTGAAAATCCGTGCAATCTGTGGGATTTTTTGTTGATAAGAATGAATAAGAAAAAAATATTTAGCTTAGCTTTGATGAGTGGACTTTTCGCTCTTCAGATGAGTGCCCGCGAACATCAGTCTTTTGATAAAGATTGGTTTTTCATTTTAGACGATAGTTCCGGTATGCAGAAAACTGCGTATTCTGATGGGCATTGGCGAAGTTTAAATCTACCTCACGATTGGGCGATAGAGGGTGACTTCTCTCCATCAAATCCTTCGGGTGCCAGTGGTGGTGCTCTTCCGGGAGGTATTGGATGGTATCGCAAGCATTTCTCTCTGAATTCTCACGAAAAGTACGACCGCTTTACTATCACCTTCGATGGTGTATATATGAACTCCACCGTCTTCATCAATGGACATAAACTCGGTACACGTCCTTATGGATATAGCACTTTTGAATACGATCTTACACCTTATATTAATAAGGAGGGCGATAACGTAATTGCCGTGAAGGTAGATAACAGCGACCAACCGAACAGCCGCTGGTATTCTGGGTGCGGTATCTATCGTCATGTTTGGATTACCAAGACTATGAAAGCGGCATATATTCCTCAGTGGGGACAATATGTTTCTACCACTCCGAAAGGTGATGTAAAGGTAAAGGTGGATTTTCTGACTACTGATCAAAAGTTAAAGATTTCTGTAAGAAATACCATTTACGATGCCGATGGAAGAGTGGTGGCAAGAAGCCAGGGTAGTCAGGAACAGAAACTCAAGGTTAAGAATCCGCATCGCTGGGATATTGGAAAGGGATACCTTTATACCTTGAAAAGTGAATTAGTGGCTAATGGAAAGGTAGTTGATGAGGTTACAACTACTACTGGCTTCCGGGATGTGAGGTTTGATGCCAAGAAAGGTTTCTTCCTAAATGGAAAAAATATCAAGATCAATGGTGTCTGCGAGCATCATGATTTCGGATGTCTGGGAGCGGCCCTGAATGAGGATGCTATGCATCGTAAACTCACTATTCTCAGGGATATGGGGGTAAATGCCATCAGAAGTAGTCATAATCCTCCTGCTCCTGAACTCTTGAATATGTGTGATTCGATGGGTATTCTCGTGATGGATGAGAGCTTCGATATGTGGCGTCGTAAGAAATCAAATGGCGATTATGCACGTTTTTTTGATGAATGGCATCAACGCGATCTCTCCGATTTGGTAAAGCGTGACCGTAACCATCCGAGCATTATCATGTGGAGTATAGGC
>CAKRRS010000169.1 GCA_934394665.1 uncultured Acetatifactor sp.
GTCAAGCCCGAAGGGCATCAGATCGAAAATTCAAATCAAAGTGTTTTCCGCCGATTACGGAAAATTTATGATATATAATTTGGCGGAGCGTGTAAAGTTTTTTAACGGAGTGGGTACCGCCGGCAAGGAAGGGGTTAATCTTTCGGGCAAGGACACAGCGTCCAGGCTTAAGGATATGCAGGAAATTGTAAAGTGGCAAAACCCGGTAGACAGTAATTCCAACCCGACAGACACCAGATTTTTGATGAAATACTCGTTAAATGAAAACGGCGAAATAAACCGTATATATGTGCCGCTTGACACCACCGGCACGGGACGGGCCGATGTGCCGGGAAATTACGGGTACAGCCTTACTCTTGACGCAAGCTTCAATAGCGTAAGAATATACAACAGCATTGTAGACGGTGCTTACTGTATTGACGACCAAACACCTATAATTGTTTTGCCGCCGTGTGAAAAAGCTGACGATGAGAAAATGTACAGCGTTAAAGAAAGAAGCAATTATCCGACAGATTGGCGTGGCGTTTCACACATTAAGCTATACTCTGTTGATGATTTTTGGAACGTAGGATTTGCGGTATATATAAACCCCGAGCTGCGTGAAACAATATCCGCAAGCACATCTGCAATGCTTATCGACAAGGTGGTAATGACAACGTCTGCCGAAGAGGGCGAGATTTTGAAAATATCAGGATATAAGGATATGGTATATACAAACGTTTACTGTGATGACCCCGGTCTCGATTCATATACAGGCATTCCATCAACGCCTTATTGGCCCGCGGTTAAAATTTCCGATTTAAAACGCGGTGATGTAGTGCAGTTTGTCGAAACCGGCGATACGGTGACGAATTTTAAGGTTATCTTCCGTGAGTCTGAACGCAGCAATTATCAGATTCAATATGCAAGTATGGACAGCGGAATTTTCAATGAAGACGGCAAAATAACGACAGAGCCTTTCAACAGTGCAACAGGCTGGATAAAATCTCTTGAGGTGGTATATGCACGGTATGTGAGAAACAATGGGCTGTCCATAGTGGTTGATTTGTCGAACGACGGTACAAAACAATTTACAAATTATGTCAAACAGTTTGCTTCAAGAAAACTTACGGTATATTCCATAGAACCGAAAAATAAGCATATCGAGGAAATAACATTGGATGACATTTTGGAAGGAGAAAACGTTGTTCTTCATAAAAAGAGCACGCAAACAGAAGCGGTGTATGTTTACAGGTAAAGGAGCGTTAGCATGAAAGAAAAAAAATCGGCATTAAAAACAAACAGCAGGCGGAAGCCGTGGTATAAAAATACAAGACTGCTGCAATTATACGCTCTGTGCATAATACCTGTTTTTCTTGTTATTCTGTTTAATTATGTTCCGATGTTTGGGTTAATAATTGCTTTTAAGGATTACAGATATGATAAAGGCATATTGGGAAGCAATTGGGTAGGTTTGAAGAATTTTGAATTTTTCTTTAAGTCTGACGATTTTGCAAGAATAACATGGAATACCTTTTCTTTAAATTTCATTTTTATATTCTGCGGAATTATTGCCGCCGTGGCAGTGGCAATACTGCTTTTTGAAATTCAAAGAAAAGCCAGCGTAAAGCTTTTTCAAACTGTAATGATAACACCGCATTTCCTGTCGTGGGTTATCGTGTCGTATATGGCGTATGCGCTTCTCAATCCGCAGTATGGTCTTGTCAACTCGTTCTTGGGAAAAATGGGCATAGCAGCCGTAGATTGGTATACAAAACCAAAAGCGTGGCCGTTTATTCTTACGGTGGCTTCCGTGTGGAAGCATGTAGGTATGGATTGTGTAATTTATTATGCGTCGCTTATGGGATTGGACACATCTCTTTTCGAAGCGGCAGACGTAGAC
>CAKRRS010000170.1 GCA_934394665.1 uncultured Acetatifactor sp.
ATTTGCAGTCGATTTTTGCTGTAGGGAAATCTGGTGAAGTATTGAAGCTGGAGTTTTATAAAAAGCCGGTAATGATAGCCTTGTTGTTTGGAGGTATTTATTTCGGGCCAATTGGCATTTCGGCAGCCATGTTTCTGTATAGCTTTTATGTACTTTATATGAATACAAGACCTAATGTAAAGTACTTGAATTATTCTTTATTAGAGCAAGTGAATGATGTAAAATATGGACTTATATTTTCTTTTGTTATGGCACTGGTAGTATATGGCGTAGGATTATTTATTGGCAACATTATTCTGTCTTTGTGTATTCAGATACCTTTGGGTATTACTATCTATGTAGGCTTGTCAGAAGCAATAAAACCTGAGGCATATATTTTCGCAAGGAGTATTTTACTGGAACAATATCGCAAACGTTTTAAAAAATAAAAAATGATGATTTTTCAAAAACTAAAGTATTTGATAGAACCTTTATATAATAAGGTAAGGGATTTTTGCATAAAATGTTTTTATTATCTTCCTGTCAAGTCTAACAAAATCGTGTTTATCCAAGGTTGTGGTGGAGGTTTTCGCTGTAATCTAAAATATATAGCTGAAGAGATTCATCGTCAAAATCTTTCATACGATATGGTGTGGATGGTTGAACATTATGATATAGAGATACCTAAATTTATTCGTAAGGTGAAGTACAATAGAATAAGAGCGGTGTATGAGTTGGCGACAGCTCATGTCATGATAAATAATTCCAAGTCTCTTTATCCAGTTAAGAAAAAGAAAGGGCAGGTGTTCATTTACATCCCTCATGGTCAACCAGGTTGTAAGTGTGCTGAAGGTGATGCGGTTTTGCCAGAGAATTGGATTAAGAACAGCAAACGGCATTCTGCCTTGACAGACATTTTTGTTTCAATGGGGACATATCATACACAAGTACTGAAAGATACTTTTTGGGTTCCTAAAAATGCAGAGATATGGGAAATCGGATTTCCTCGCAATGATCAATACTATCACGATTCTTCTATGAAGCAAGCGGAGATACGCAGTAAATTAAACATTCCGGATGGAATGAAAATTGCTTTCTATGCTCCGACATTTCGTGATAGTGGCACAATAGAGGCCTATGATTTAGACCTTCATCGTGTTTTGGATACATTAGAGAAAACGACTGGAGATAAGTGGATGTTTTTTGTAACATTGCATCCTTGTTTTGAATGGTTCAAGCATCCTCCATACGATTTTGGAGAGCGTATTTGGAATATGACATATTATACGGATATCCACGAGCTATTATTGATTGCGGACATAGCTATAAGTGATTATTCAAGTGTGGCGTTGGATTTTAGCAATACTCGTAAACCAGTATTCCTCTATGCTTCCGATATTGACAAATATACGGCCATGCGTGGCTTGAAGCCGATGTATTATCATTTGCCGTTTGCTTTATGTAAAAATAATGATGAGATAGAGGTTGCAATAAAAAAATTCAGCATGGCTGATTATTCAAGAAAATTAGATGAATTCTATCATGTTTATGGTAGTTTTGATGATGGTCATGCTTCGGAGAGATTTGTTAGTAAATTAAAACAATTAATTCAATGATAAAAATATCTATAATAATTCCAGTGTACCAAGTGGAACAATATATTGAAGCTTGCTTGAATTCTGTTGCATCTCAAACAATGACAAAAGAATTGGAATGTCTTGTGGTAGATGATTGCGGAAGTGATGGAAGCCTAGATATTGCAAAGAGGTTTATAGCTTCTTATTGTGGAAATATAAAGTTTAGGTTGATTCAACGTGAATGTAATGGGGGACTTTCTGCAGCACGTAACTCTGGTATAAACGAAGCTAG
>CAKRRS010000171.1 GCA_934394665.1 uncultured Acetatifactor sp.
GTGTTCTGTTGCGTATATTATCGCAGACAACTGCTGGAAAAAGACGGCTGGCTGACATTGGGAAAGGCAGCAGCGGCAACACTGTTGTGCAATCTGTGGTATCTGCTGCCGATGCTAAGATACCTTGTGGCATATCGTGATGTGGCAAAATATGTGGGAAGCCGTCCATTTCAGGAAAAGGGAGCTTTTCTTCTGCATTATCTGACCTTCTTTTTTCAGGGAGGTGCCACCTATGATTATAAGAGCAATGGGTTTCAGGGAACGGCTGCCATTGGTGTCGGTCCGGCACTTACGGGACTCTTTTTTTTCCTGCTGTGGCTGAAATTCAGTGGGGCGCTGCAGAAGAAAAACAGTAAAGAAGACAGCACTGCCGGATTGTTCTGGTGTGGAATGCTGGGGATCCTTCTGAGCCTGGGTAGCTTTCCCTGGGATCTGCTCCGGCAGAATGCCGTGTTCCAGGTGCTGACCTTCAGTATGCAGTCTCCTGAGATCTTTATGATCCCGGCAATCTGCGGACTGACATTTATAGGATGCGGTTTCCTGAACGCTTACCGGGAGGGAAAATCCGCAACAGAAGCCACCATCCTGGAGACAGCGGTACTTGCGGTAGCTTTTGTGTCGACACAATTTCTGACCAATAAATTGCTGTTAGGCAGAGCACCTTTGTGGATCCGCCAGAAGGAAGATCTGCCGGATGTGGTTCTGATCGAAGCACCGCAGTTTCAGATGAGTGCATCAGCCGGTGCAGCGCAACTGGGAGCAGTGGCGCTCAGCGTTCTTGGCATTGTGGGGATCGTTATATACTGTATACTCACACAGAAGAAGGATCCGGACCGGAAAGTACGGAAGGAGGCAGCGTAGGAAATGGATATGTGGAAGAAATCTGAAATCCTGAAAAACAAAAAATTCCGTATTCTGTTGCTTCTGGAAGTTCTGCTACTGTTGGTGCCTGTGATCGGAATTCTATGCGGCAATAAAACAATCAGCACTCTGGCAGATGCACAGGTGACAACGAAAGAGGGTGTCATCCGGGAAGAAAAAGGTTATTCCGTGGACGGTAGCAGCAATATCAGCGGGCCCTGGCTGGAAATAAGCGGTTTTTCCATGGCACCCGGTACTTATTGTTATTATGTGACGTATGACACGGAAGACAACGGTGTAAATAAGATTAACATTACAAGTGATGGAGAAATCTACAGAGAATTGCTGGAAAATGAGCTTTCCCTGTATTCCGGGAGAACAGAAAGCTCCTGTGAGATCTATGTGACAAGCCGTCTGAAAGCGGATGAAGTAAACATCCATGCAGACTACTACGGAACCGGAAAGCTTACTATTACGGATATCCGGCTGGTGAAAACCACTGCGTCCTACAGAATGCTGCTTGTGATGTTCCTTTTGGGATTTTTGCTGCTGGATTCTCTGATCATGTTGTATGTGTATATGGGAAAATATCCTCTTGCGCTGGAGAAGAAACTGGTATACTTCGGAATTCCCGCATTGGCGATCCTGGCTTCCCTGCCGGTATTTGTGGATTATATTATGGTGGGAGCTGATCTGGGATTTCACCTGCTTCGTATTGAATTCCTGGCGCAGAGCCTGGCACAGGGAATCTTTCCTGCCAGAGTAGAGCCCATGTGGCTGTATGGACATGGCTATGCCAACTCACTGTTTTACTGCGATACATTTCTGGTAATTCCGGCAATACTTCGGCTGATCGGTTTCCCCATGAGTGTTTCCTACGGTGGGTATATCTTTTTGGTCAATCTGGCTACGGCGGTCATAGCGTATATC
>CAKRRS010000172.1 GCA_934394665.1 uncultured Acetatifactor sp.
GAAAAGGTATATTAAGGAGGAGCACACTATGAGACCCATTGAAAAATATGTAGAAGCTATGGAAAATAAAGATTTTGCCGGACTTGCAGAGTTGTTCACTCCTGACGGCATCCTGTGTGACTATTGTACCGCGTCCGCTTCCCAGCAGGAATATCATATCTACGGAAAAGAAGCCATCAACATGTTCTTCCGTAACAAATTCGGTTTCCGCCGCTATTCCATCCTGGATGCCGAGGTCGTAAATGATGAGCAGGCAGAGTTCATTGCGAACTTTGGCGGATACAACATCATGGCAATCGCCACCGTCCGTGAAACCGATGAAAACGGTCTGATCAAGTTTCTGACTGTAAGACCGAAATAATTCATTCAGCCAATCCCTGATACTTTTCTCTTATATCGCAGTAGCCCCGGCTAACCGGGGCTACTTTTACAGACAATTTGATTTGCTTCTTTTTTATTCCGGCGCCGTTCCCGAGATTACATAATTCGTCACGGCATATAGGATTTCTCCGTTATATTCCACTCTTGACCAGCCGGAGCCTTCACTGTATCCGGTACGATGGAGATTTGTTCCGTTTTTCACCTGGGTACGCACGGTACTCTCTCCTTCACTGGTGCTTGGTTCTGTACGCAGATTGATCAATTCTTTCGGTGTAATATAATCATCACAGTCCGTGAACACGATCACTCTGCCATCCAGGGTACTGACGCGATTGGGGTTCGAAGGTTTTTCCGGCGTCTTGTACGAAAGATCTGTGGTCAGATACGCTGACACCGCGTAAACCGTCTGCCCATTATAGGTAAGCCTGGACCATCCCGTAGAATCATTTCTGCCGGTACGCGGCAGGGTTTCTCCGTTTTTCAGCTGTCCTACTACATTTCCCGTATCTCCGGTGTAAGGTTCACTTCGAAGATTTGTCTCATTCTTGGCGGTAACCGTCTCATTCACCTCCCCGAAAGTCATGGAATTGCCCTCCGCAAGAGCATCACCGGCATTCCCTGTTGCAGGGAGTTCTGTGGGTTCCGGCAACACTGCAGGAGTTATCTGTACCTCAGGTGTGGCTGCAGGCACTGTCTCCGGTGTCTTCGTCGGTGTGGGCACCGTTTCCGATATAACTGTCTCAGAATCCGGTGTAATCTGCGGTTCCTCCACTGCCACTGTATTTTCAGTCTCTGTTGCAGTGGAAGTTGCCTCGGTCATCTGAGATTCTGTTGTCCGGGACTCTGTTGTCACAGCCGCTATGCTGTTATTCGTATTTCCACCATGACGGCTAATTCGCCACAGCGGAATGCAGATCAGGATTGCCAATATCATCATACCGACAAATGCCGGAATCATCCACGGTTTGAAACGGATCACAACGTCTTCTTCATCCAATTCATCCTCTTCCGCAAAATCTTCCTCTTCTCCGGCATCCTCTGTCTCATATTCTTCATAAGCAAACTCTTCGTATGCATCCTCCACAGCTTCCGGTTCCTGTATTTTTTCCGGGGTTGACTGTTCCGGTCCGGTCTGCCGGTTATGAAATTCCTGATTTGCTCTGTCTGCTGCCACGTTTCTCCCTCCCTTTGTAATCTTTAAGCTGATTATACACTTCCTATATTTGCAAAACAAGTCTCTTTTCCTGTCTTTTCAGGTATGCTATACTAATGATAACTATTGACCCGAAAATCAATGAAAGAATATAATTTCAGGAGTTATGATCCTATATGAAAAATAAAATCCACAATTTTATCCCTTACCTCGCCTTTCTATTGCTGCTTCTTAGCCTGATTCCTCTGGTATGGC
>CAKRRS010000173.1 GCA_934394665.1 uncultured Acetatifactor sp.
TTTCCCACCGTAGCAACTCTGTTTACATTCTCTGCATCAGAACCCCCAGAAGCTGCTCTGTTTTCAGTCTCTGCATCAGAACCCTCAGCAGCAGCTCTGTTTACATTCTCTGCATCAGAACCCCCAGAAGCTGCTCTGTTTTCATTCTCTGCATTAGAACCTCCGGCAGCAGTTCTGTTTTCAGTCTCATCATTAGAACCTCCAGCTGTAGCTCTGTTTACATTCTCTGCATCAGAACCTCCAGCAGCAGCTCTGTTTTCAGTCTCTGCATCAGAACCCCCAGCAGCAGCTCTGTTTTCATTCTCATCATTAGAACCTCCGGCAGCAGTTGATGCTCCTCGTTCTCCTGTATCATCAGGAATAAAATCGAGGGAATCCAGCAGCTTCGCCCGCTCCAAAGCCTTTTCTACGAGTTCCTTTTCGTCCACATCAATGGTGGTCTGAAAGAGGAAGCTTTCGGGGATGATATTTGCCTGGCGGCGCTTATTATCCTTGAACTGGTAATAATGGGCACTGCGGAAGGGCAACTGGCTTTTGATGCGCTGCTGTGCCTTGGCAAGTGCTGTAGCATCATGGTTGTTGATACTGCGGATGGGCTTTTCGCCTCGTATCTGCAATATCGCATCGTGTACCCAGGGGTAACGGATGGTTTTGTCGTACTCCGAGAGAGGCTGGGAAGTGATGCTCCCCTTATTGCCGCCCCGGAATCCATTGAAAGCGATACGGAATCGCTGATTTTCATTTTCTTTTTTCATCATTTATTTAGAAGTTTTAGTAATACTTGGGGGGTTATATAGACCCCACCACCCTTTTCATAAGTTTTAACGCAAGTGGGGGGGCATATAGAACCCACCACCCTTTTCACAAGTTTTAACGCAAGTGGGGGGGCATATAGAACCCCCCACCCTTTTTATAAGTTTTAACACAAGTGGGGGGGCATATAGAACCCACCACCCTTTTCACAAGTTTTAACGCAAGTGGGGGGGCATATAGAACCCACCACCCTTTTTGCAAGTTTTAACGACAGTGAGGGGTATAAGTCTCGTTTCTTCATAGATTTTCTTCATCGGATTTCACGGATGAATCGGAGGCAATCTTGCTTATCGGATTACTCACGGATTTTCGCGGATATTTGGCCGCTGGCCAATGGCTGGCGCCCGAAATATGCTGCTATTGTTTTGTCACGCAGATTTCGCAGATGGCGCAGATTTTTCTTCGTGAGAGTTTTTTGTCCCACAGATTTCACAGATTCTCACAGATTTTTTTTATGGAATCTCTGGTGAATCGCTTTGTCCGACTCAGGGGTATCTGCAACGACCAAACAGGTCGCTTCCGCGAAAATCCGTGAGTAATCGCCACAGCAGGAAACCTCCGAATTAATTCCGTGTCATCCGATGAATAAAAAATCCTATGAATGATACTATCCAATGAATGAAACTAACAAGATTTAACCTTTATCGGAATAAGAACCCAAGAGGCGGAGGCGACTTCGGTCCAGGTCGTGGATAAAGCGGCGACCCTTCTCTGTCCAGACGAGATACATCTGGGTTTTCACGCGAGATCCCGCTTCAGCAGCATACTGGCCGCAGCCCCCATAAACATCCTCCGTGCCATATCTCGTACGGCTCTTGGCAAGACCCTGATGGGCATAGTGGGCATAGAGCAGATACTGACCGCTCTGGTAGTACTGCACATGGAGGGAACAGAGCGCACGGTTCAGTTCCTGGGCAGTCATCCCGAGTTCCTTGGCTATCTGAGTG
>CAKRRS010000174.1 GCA_934394665.1 uncultured Acetatifactor sp.
TTGATGTGTTCACTAAAAAGGGAAATGAGTTTAATTTTAATGGAACCATCTCGTACCAGACTGCAGCAAGTCCGGCTCCTTTAAGTGTGAATATTTTGGATGCTAATCAAGATAAGGGGAAGAAAGTAATTGCTTCGACAAATAACTCTAATCATTTTCAGCTTACCACGAAAAAGGGTCACGCAAAATGGAATGTATCTATCGTAAATCTTCGAGAAATAAGCCCAATCAATGAAATGTCCAATCCGTTCATCAGCGAATGGCTTCTGATAGGTATTATTCTTGGAGTTTGTTTCTTTACCATACTCACTTTAGTCATATTTTCTGACGGTGGCTTGAATACGTACAAAGCGACTTCTGTGTTCAACATCTGGAGTTTCTTTGTTCCTATGATAACCCTACGCCTTTATCTTCTGTGGCGCATTGCTGTATTTCCACCTACAACAGATATTACAAAAGTAGAGTTTCTGCGTTATCGCATGGAGAACGGACTAACACAGAACGCAATGGTGTTAACTCTGTTTTGCATTGGAGTTCTTATGCTCCTCACGTTAGGATTGTGTTTCTATGAGAAAATTATGAAGCCAAAATCCAAAGTCATATTTCTTACAGAGAAACAAGGATTGTATGTTTATATAGCATCTCTGGTTATAGCTGTAGCTTCATTGTTCTCTGGTCTTGTGCTAGGTAATATTATGATGCCGGTATTGGTATTCTTCTTAAACGAATATATTTGTCTAAAGTATCTTAAGTTACCATACAGAATATTGAATGCCCTTGTAGTTTTGGCATTACTCGTCAAAGGAGATCCTGGTTATGCAATAATGTTCGTGATATTTGCTTCTGTCTATTTTATCATCCAGACTCTCGTTTTCTGTAGATCAGAATCTACAGAGAGACCAGAAAGAAATGCTGCCAGAAAATTATGTTTGATGCTTTCTGTATTAGTTGGTGCAATCATTATCTTTGCACCACAGCTTGTAGCTTGTTTGTTTGATAATTCCACCATATTAGGAATAGAATTACCTTCATGGATATTGGCTATCATCTCTACTGTAATTTTCATAGCAGCCATACGACTGATACACATTTATTACGGAAACAAATTTGCAGGTGTTGCTGTCATAGCTGCCGTCATTCTTATT
This sequence comes from uncultured Acetatifactor sp., assembly GCA_934394665.1. Lineage (GTDB taxonomy): Bacteria > Bacillota > Clostridia > Lachnospirales > Lachnospiraceae > Acetatifactor. The sequence goes on from CAKRRS010000174.1 coordinate 1,146, forward strand.
CCAGCAATAAGTTTTGTAGGTCCTTCTGTCTTGAACAGCAACAAGCATATCAAGTATCGTTCTCTGATTCATACACAGGATGTTGGACAGATTATGATGAATGAGAACGTTGCAGAACGTGACAATCAAAGACTTCTTGAAGCATCTCAGAATCAATGGTTCTTGCAGTATCATTCAAATTTGGGAGAAGAGCGAGTCTTTGATAATGGCATTCTACATCTATATCCTCACTTCAAGAAAGGTGTATCGTGGAGTACACAGATAAGTGACGTTATTTGTTCTCGCTACATAATTGGAGAATTGTCCTTGATTGTGCCTTTGGCTATCATTTGTTTTGTCATTGTTTTCTTCTTGTTTTCATTAAAACATGCTACAGAGTCTCCTGTTGGCAAGTCAGTATCGTATGGTATAGCTTTACTATTCTTGATCCAGACAACATTTGTCTGGATGGCTAATACCAACAGAATGATTTTCTTTGGTCAGGATTTTCCTTTTATGAGCCAAAATGCACGTATTACAATGCTTATGTTCTGTTTGCTCCTTTTCTTCATGATGTGCTCATCAGGAAGAAATGAAAGTGATGAT
>CAKRRS010000175.1 GCA_934394665.1 uncultured Acetatifactor sp.
CGTTTAATATAGAGCTTGCAGGTACAGCCTGCGAATTTATAGGAATCCAAGCAGGGACAGGCCAGTGCTGGAGCAATACGGATGCAGTTCGTGTAAAACAGCTCGGTGCAGACACTGCAGGGCTGCAGGTAAAACGCATTAACGGGATAATTGCAAGCGATTCATTTAACGCATACAATACAAACAGCAAGGTAAACGGCTATGATTACAGCCAGGGCCCGTCTAACGGAGAAAAGACGTTCGGTACAGGGTTTGAGGACTATTGGACCGTATGCGGCGATAATCTTAATAATGCTGATTTTTATATTTTGGATAAACAGCGGACTTTGCGGGTGCAAAGTTTTAAATCACCTGTTAAGAGAACGCTTAAAAATGCGCCGGATTTTACTGCGACAGATGGCAGAAAAATTGCATTTCAGGCAACTATGCTTGACTCAGTTTCCACCGCGAACAGAAAAAATGCAAACCAAACCGCAAAGCTGCTGTTAGGAAGCGAGCTGTTTTATGTAGGATTCAAGTACGACAGTGATTTCAGCGGTGTTCTTCCGGTTCTCGGAGTGCCGGGGAAGAATGAATGGTGCGGAAATGATGTGTATGCTTATAACTATGCCGCCGGCGATATAAACCAATTGCATTATATGACATACAGAGTTGAGATAACGCTGACAGATGGTGAAGACACGATAGATTTTTATTGGTGGAAATCCTTTGACGAGAATGACAAAATAGTTTCAAATCCTCCTGAAAATCCGGTATATTCCGTGCATGCGGAGCTTAGCGGTATTGATTGTAAGTACCTTCAGTTGTGCAATAAAACCGGAGTTGCAATATATGATCTACAGGTTGAACAGGAAGATGACAGTGCTCTGTACAGGGGTGAATATGAAGGAACAAAGTACAGCTGCCGCATCGCAAATAAGTGTTACGAGAATGCCGAATTAACACTGTTTATGGCAGCGTATAACAATGGCAGCCTTGTAGATGTTAAGGAAGACAGTTTCACAGTTCCGGCACGTGCTGTTACAGAGGCGCAAAGCTTTGGTTTTGATGAGGGGGCGCTTACAGGCAAAACGTACGACAAGCTGAGAATGTTTATTTGGGACACCAAGCACGGAAATCTAAGCCCGATATTTACAATTGGCGAAAAAAATAATTAAAAGTTTTCGGTAAGACCGGTTATGCAACACTGCTGCGGTTTGCATCAAACTTTTTAATATGTAATTTAAAGTTAGGTGATTTAATGAAAAACAAAATAATGTTGTTTTTGCTTGTGTTTGCCTTTGCGTTTCAATTGGGAGCTTTTGCGTCATATGACGAGGTTTACAAAGATATTGCAGGTGACAGCTTCGGCGATTACGGAAAGCTTAACACAGGTTCGACGCTTCTGCTTGAAAAATACGAATTCGGAAGCCCTGATTTATACGGGTATGGTTTCGGGATCAATTGGTCTGAAAATCCGTTGGAATTTGTTCGGTTTGCACCAAGCGTGGCACGTAATACATACGGGTTTAGAAAAGCAGGAACAACAAATGCAATGTGGTATGGCCATTTAGACCCGATTTACAGAAGATTGGAAAATCCTATCAGTTTATCGGAGGAAAATGGCGAATATAGCTTTAAAATAACTGTGGCAGATTTGCTTGCCGGACCCGAAAGGCCAGGCGGATATCTAAGAGCTACACATGCGCAGGATGTGGATTTTCGTTTTATGCTTGGTACAACAGGTATTT
>CAKRRS010000176.1 GCA_934394665.1 uncultured Acetatifactor sp.
CGGAGACTTCCCCTTTATTCCATCTCTTGTACCCCTTATTTTTAAATCCTGTAATTCATCATAATTCAAAATCCAGTCATATAGTTCCGGATCTTCTTTTACGGCTTCACTTATATTATAGATCCAATTACGATCTATTATAGGAGATACCTCATAAGAAGGTTCTAAAACCTCACATTGATAACGTTCATATTTTTCAAGTCCTTCACTGGAAAATACATCTTCATTTATCACAATATGATTGCCTATGATGTCATGTCCCTCCGGATAATTCGTATAATCGTTCTGTATTTTTGTAAAGCCAAGCAATTTCGTAACTTCCCACTCGCCAAAAAACAATTCTTCTATTTCATCCATGGAAAATTCCTCTATCTTGTCATCTGCTTTTTCCGAATTTTGCTCTATCATTTCTTCCTCATTAACATTCTCCGTCTCATATAACGGTGCTAATAATCTTTCATATTTATCACCACTAAAAAAATCCGAAATCATCTTAATATCCTCTATATACCAGCCATCTTCACAATAAGATGCTTCGGTGCATTTTACTGTATTTTGACTTTTGTCATTATCCCAGAATGAAATAAAACGAACCATTATCTTTCCATCTTTTTCAAACAACGTAGCACCGAGATAGCCTTCATCATCAAATGTATCCGGCTGTTCTAAATCAATATCAGGATTATGTATAAAATTGCATGGATATTCCACCCAGCCTATATCCTCCAAATGCAGAATAGAAATATTAACAGTGCCAGAATCGGTTCCTCGTGTTGCTCTTTTCAACAATACATCTGCCTTCCCATTTCCTGTTAAGTCACCGGTAGTAACCGTCGATTCAAAATACCCTCTATAATCTTTTATTGCCACATCTACGCCATTTACATTCGCTATGATTGTTGTAAATCCAGCATCACATCTGTCGATCACACGTACCCTGTCTTCTTTTCCATCTCCGTTTAAATCTGTTCTCGATTCAATTCCAAAATCGATGGAAATGGCACTCTTCTGATAAGCACACCCCACTAAAAAAATTCCACTTATCATTAACAGTAGTATTTTTCTGACTGCAAATTTCGCACCTAACAATGTCTTCATGTACCTTCCTCACCCTTCTCTAAATACAATTCAAAATCAGTCAAATATACACTCAAAAATATTGAACAAGGGTAACCATAAGTATATTATAGCTTGCCTGCGAAAATGAAACAATCTGTTTCCAATTTCAAGAAAACAGGGACACATTGCATGCCCCTGTCTGTTTTTTTGATAAGAATTGCGATCGCCGGAACCATGTTTATTTTCCCCAAACCTCTTCTGCTACTTCTTTCACGAATCGGAGTTTTGCCCACTGCTCTTCTTCAGTCAGCTTGTTGCCAATCTCGCAGGAGGCAAATCCACCGGATCTCTCGTCATCAAACTCCAGGAAATAAGTGTTCACATTCTCTATAATCTCATAGGTCTGTGTTTCCCGCAGTCTGAAATCATATTCTTCCTACCCGTACTGCTTGATCAGATCCTCGAATGCACTGACCAACAATATTCATTTCCTTTTTCCGAAAACCTCACAATTCACAATAATATCGCCATTCTCCTGAATGGTAATATTCTGCCAGTGAAATGTATTTTCATTTCTTTCC
>CAKRRS010000177.1 GCA_934394665.1 uncultured Acetatifactor sp.
GTTTTACTATATGAATAAGAAAATAATAACATTAGTATTGATTTGCTCATTTTCCTTATGTGGATGTGGAAGCGTAATGGATGAAAAGAATGATAAAGAAACTAAGATAAATATAAATTGTAATGACCTAGCCAATGTAGATGAGAAAGATGCCGAAGCATGGATGGGGGCAGGAGGTAATGTATGTTCTACAGAAGATGGCGCTTATATTGCACAACATACTGATACAGGAATATTTCTATATTATTACGATTATGACTCAAAAAAATATACTAAAGTGTGCAATAAACCAGAATGTTCGCACAAGGATGAGAACTGCAATTCATTCCTTCCAAGTGATGTGTTAGGAGAGTATTATGATACATCGCTCATCCAAAAATATGATGATGCAATATATATGGGGGGAATGGATAATAAAAAAGCGTGTATATATAAAGTGGCATGCGATGGCTCTGAAAGAGGAAAGGTATTAGACTTATTTGATGCAGAAGTAAGTGTAAGTAAAGATGGAGGGGCTACTTTTTCGGAGTATACTTCATTTAAGTTCTGTATACACAGAAACTATGTATATTACACTATAAACAATGGGCAAAATTCTTCTCTTTTCAGAAAAAAACTGGATGGAAGTTCAAATCTGGAGGAAACAATAGTTAGTATAGACGAACAAAATGCTGTATACAGATTAGAACCTTATGGCAGATATGTATTTTTTCAAAAAGGAAAATATAATGAAGACTACAGTGATATAAAAACTACATTGTATGCTTATGACACTGAAAAAAATCAGACCATTAGTGTGAAGGATGATGTCATCAATGTGTATGTGATTAGAGATGACAAGCTGTATTATGAAGTTGTTGGTGAGGGAATATATGAGTATTCTTTAGCAGATGGAATTGAAAATTTGGTAGTCAGCACGGAAGAGGGATATTTTAAGATATATAGGACAACGGATAAATACATCGCTCAGAGCGCAACTGCATTTTGTGTGTATGACAATGATGGAAAAGAAATATACAGACTCAATCAGTCGGAGTGCAATGATTTGATGTATGTAAGTGATAGTAGGTTAATTACATACACTATTAATGGCGATGGACAGATGAAGTATACATTTATTAATAATGTACAGGATAAAACAGATAATTGGAATAGTAATACTGTAGTATTTCAGTAAAATTAATATTATTAATACATACAAACCAGATAGTTGGGGAGTCGCTATGGAAATATACAAATTACTAACTAAAAAGAAAATACTTCTGCTTCTTTTGGCAATATACATATGCACCCTGGTTCTTTTCGTCAGGGAAAATCCGGCGTATGGGAAGTATGATGAGGATTATGTGGCTGATTACAGCACGAAAATCGAAGAAATCCTAAATGCTTCTGACAATTTGAATTCCTTTTCGATTTTTAATGTTGAGGATTCTTTTTCGGAAAAAAATATCGAAAAGACTAAGAATGATTTCTCAAAGATTGCAGACATCAATATCACAGAACTGAGTGGATTGGCATTGGAGAATTACTTTCGTTTTGAAAAGGCAGACATAACCATATTCATAGGGACGATACTGATAGCGCTTGCCTGTCTGGATGAGAGAAAGAAAGCGCTCCAGTGTGTACTTCACACCTGTAG
>CAKRRS010000178.1 GCA_934394665.1 uncultured Acetatifactor sp.
CTGAAAGCCACGCTGGACTACGCCGACAATCCCGACAAGACCACCGCCCCGGAATATCTCGACGAGGATCTATACGCTGCCCTGTGCTATGCAGAGAACGATAACAAGACCGACCGCAAGATGTTTGTCGGCGGCATCAACTGCTCGGCGCAGAATGCCTATGCCGAGATGATTGCCGTGCAGCGGCGATTCGGTCTGCGTGGAAAGGTCGTCGGCTACCACGGCATTCAGAGCTTTCGTGAGGGCGAGGTAACGCCGGAGCAGGCGTTCGCCATTGGCAAGGAAACCGCAAGAAAGATGTGGGGCGACCGGTATCAGGTGCTCGTTACTGTCCATCTGAACACCGACAATGTGCATTGCCATTTTGTTGTGAATCCCGTGTCCTTCAAGGACGGCGCAAAATTCAAGAATAAGATCAGCGACCACAAGGAGCTGCGTAAAATCTCCGATGAGATCTGCCGAGAACACGAGCTGTCTGTGCTGGAAAACAGCGATTTCTACTCCAAGGGCAAGAAGAAGGAGTACTGGGTCCACAAGACCGGCAAGAAGGCGCACCGGGACTATCTTCGGGAAGATGTGGAATACTGCCTGTCCTTTGCGACCAGCCCAAGAGAATTTGAAAGTCAGCTTTATGCGCTCGGTTATACGCTCGACCCTGTGCGCTTTTCAGTCAAGGCAAAGCATTGGGATCGTGCCGTGCGGCTGAGCGGCATCGGCTTTTCCAAAGATCGTGTCAACGCACAGCTGCGACAGAATGCCGAAAATCGGTATCGGCTGTTCACATTGGAATACCGACCACCGTATAAACCGAAGAAATTTCCGTTGGAGGACGAGCTGCGAAAGCTGGGGTTCTCCATTGAACACAGCTACGACACTGCCACCGTTTTGGTGGATGTGGTGTTTTATCTTGTCATAACAGCGATTCAAATCGTAGCTGAGCTTGCCGATGTGTTGCTGCTGTCGCCGGATCTGCGGGCGGCGGAAAAGGATTTGAAAGAGTTGATTGGTGACTATCACTTCTTGCAGGAGCACGGTATCCATACGGTTGCCGACCTGCAAACGAATATAGAGCATACAAAGTCAGAGCTTTCTTCCTTGGAGCGTGAGCGCAGCAATATCAGCAACCGCATCCGACGCCCAAAATCGCCGGAGGAACAGGCGCAAAATAAGGAACGCCGCAAGGCAGTATCCAGGCAGATGAAGCCTGTAAGGGAACATCTGCGCCGTGCGGAGCGGATTTTAGAAAAATCTCCGCACCTGTATGAACTATTAAAACAAGAGCACGAGCTGGAGAAAAAAGCCCGTGCAAGATACAAAGAAAGAGGTAGATAAAATGAAGAACACAATGAAAAAGCCGGTGGCAATTCCGGTAGAAAAACTGCGACCTTTTAACGGGCACCCATTTAAGGTCAAGGACGATGACGAAATGAACACGCTGATCGAAAGCATACAGACGCAAGGTGTTCTTTCGCCGTTAATCGTCCGACCGATTGAAAATACAGAGGAATATGAGGTCATAAGCGGACACCGCCGCTTACACGCCGCACAAAAGGCAGGGATTACCGAGGTCCCTGCCTTAATTTATGCTCTTGACCGGGATGC
>CAKRRS010000179.1 GCA_934394665.1 uncultured Acetatifactor sp.
CATATTTTTCCATATAAACCATCCTACTTTTAGCTTTCACATGATTTCCGGCATTACATTCCACCGGAATTACATGACTATCTTTTTGTATCAGAAAATCTACTTCTGCAGTATTATCTGATTCCCACTAATGCAGATCATAGCCATTCGTTTTCAGTGCAATTACAACATAGTTCTCTGTCAATATCCCTCGAAAATGCTCTGTTTCCTTACCCTGTATCGCCTCCACAGTCATTCCCAATCTGGCGAACATAATACCCATATCACTATAGTATAATTGAATGCACTCATATCCCGATATGCTGCAAAAATAGATTGCTACCTTCTAATCTATTCCAACACTTTTAATCAGCCCGTGTTCTAAGCAAAAATCGTAGACTCCGTCTTCTTCCACCGATCTGCACGTGCAGGTGGCGTGGGCTTTGATCTCATCCTTCGCATTCCCCATGGCCACACCGGTGCCGACTGCTTCCAGCATCTCGATATCATTGAAGCCATCTCCAAAAGCGATGGCTTCTTCCTTCATAAAACCAAAATGCTGAAGTACTGCACGCACAGCGTTTCCCTTCCCACATTCCAAGGGAATGATATCAGCCGCTCTATCCCACCATGCTGTGATCTGTGTATGGTGCGTGCCATCCAGAATCCGCTCATACTCTTCTTCCCGGCAGGCGCACATCATCTGATAGATGTCCTCATGAACCCGTTCATCAAATTGTTTATCGATTTTCAGCATCTCATTACCGAATCTGAAATACTGCTCCAGATCCGGATCTGTACCGTTGGTGATGATAAAATGTTCGTTACTGATTGCTAACGCCCTATGCATATCTTTCAGATTCTGAAGGATCCGAAGCTTGTCCATCCGATCAAGCGGGCACTTAAAAATAATCTCGTCTCCGACTGTCACATAAGAACCGTTAAAGGTCAGAAGCGCATTGAAATCAATCCCCGGGAAACGCGGCGCCGACAGATATCCTCTTCCGGTCGCCATACACAGCTTCACCCCATTCTGACAAAGAGAAGTTAATGTATGCAGCGTCCGCTCACTTAATTCTTTATGACCCATCTTCAAAAGCGTCCCATCAACATCAAAAAATGCAATTTTAATCATGCCTGCCACCTCCGTCCGGCTCACAGGATATATTCCATCTGCCGTTCTTTTGTCTTCATTCCCATCTTTTCATAAAAGTGCTCTGCCGAAGTGTTGCCTGCCCAAACGTTCAGCGTTACTTCATAGCAGCCCAGTTCTTTTGCCTGCTGCTTCACATATTCAAACAGGCTTTCCCCGATATGCTGCCCTCGTGTCTGCTTATCAACGCAAAGATCATCGATAAACAAGGATTTAAAGGGGACCATATTCGTGGAAAAGGGCTGCTCCCTGAGTTGGCAGAATGCATAGCCCATGCACAAATCGTCCTCGTCTACGGCAACATAGATAGGATGATCCTCCTGTTGTAATAGCTCTGTCAGCTCGCAGGGGGTGTATTTCGTAGTACCTGGTATAAAAATATCCGGACGGATCTCTGCATGTATCTGTAATACCTGCCCCAACAGTGCAAGAATTCTTGGAATGTCCTTTTTCTCTGCCTT
>CAKRRS010000180.1 GCA_934394665.1 uncultured Acetatifactor sp.
GAATTGCTTCCACCATTCCAGTAGAGTACGTTCTGCTGATTGCTTGCACAGAAGCAATCGGGAGTCCAAGCATACCATGAATTAGCAGGTCCATAGATACCTTCTGGCAAAACAATGATGGTCTGTTCCAAAGTGTTAGGATTGAGCTTGACAATTCTGTTATCAGCCTGTCCTGAACCCGATGTGGCAGCTAAACTCAACCAGAGGTTTCCGTCTTTAGAAAGAACTACAGAACCAAAGCCCCATCCTTCAGGTGCAGCAATAGCCTGTTCAACCTTATCTGTATTGGCATCAATAACAAGAAGACCACTCTTCTGGTGTACAGCGAATACACGATCGTTAACACGAATCATACTACCAATCTGTCCGCTATAAAGCTGATCGTAAGCACTACCTCCACCATTTGTGGTTCCCTCCACACTACCAGCAATTTCCTGCTTATCGAGGTCGAGGATAAAGATACCATTGCTTGTACCAACATAGCCTTTATGCTCATCTACGCCAAGGAATGCACGGCCATCAGCATTGCTTGTGCCATTATCACCTGTAGATATAGTCTGAATCTGCTTCTCCATCTTCATGGTCTTGGCGTCAAGAATATTGACACGACCACCGACAACAGAAGCTCCAGGGTCTTTCTCCTGCTTTGACGTCACATAGAACTTATCGCCATAAATCTGGCCATATTGAGCAGTACATCCCAACTCTACACCAGGATTCTCCTTCTGTACAACACGATAAACCCACTCGCCGTCATTCGTCAAGAAATTGATGGTTGAATTCTGATGACCATACCAGTCTTCATTAACAATAAATGTTCCCTTTGTATAGTCAGTGTTAGCATTCTCATCATATACCAACTGGCAAGCACCAGTCTGAGTAGGCTGAGAGTAATCTATAATTGTACCAAGCACATCACGCTCTGGCAATGTAATGCCTTCTATCTTCGTATTGGCAGGAAGATGGTTATAAGCAGCACCCTTCTTTACTACCTGATACTCTCCATCAACAAACTTGACTACAGGAGAAAGTTCTGTACCACAAACATCTGTATCCAACAGACGAGAGTTTGTGGTTTGGGAAATTGTACCATTGATTACATTATATCCATAAGAAATAACATCAGTAGCTTCATCACCTTTAGCCATATTAATCGTAACACCATCACCATTATTATAGAACACATTGTTGGCGAAATGTATATGTGGGGTATTCACCACATAGATAAGACCATCGGATGCTTTATCATTATCTACAAAAGTACAAGATACAATATTAAGATGTACAAAATCCTTATCAGGCAACTCCCAAACATTTAAGATACTACCATTTCCTGTCATCTTAATATTCGAGAAACGACAGTTGCTGATAGTCACATTCATGTCTTTACTGGCTGAGCTACCATCGATAGCACAACCAACGCCATCCCCATCTCCAGAGATACCATCGAAGACACACCTGTCAACTGTCAAACTTCCTCCGTGAGAAGGAGCATAGTATAAAGCACTTTCCTGCAAATTCTTAAAGACGAAATCAGTTATGCGGATTGTCTTGTAATTACTTGGATAAGCATTCAATGGAAGAGGAC
>CAKRRS010000181.1 GCA_934394665.1 uncultured Acetatifactor sp.
ATCTTGAAGAATCAACTATAATTGCCGAGCCGAGAAATCCCCTGAATGCGAGACCTGTAAAGTTAATATATTCGGCGTTATTTACGGAAAAAAACGGGTTTGTGGATAATGAAACAAGTATTTTCCCGCTGTCTGCCGGAGGGTAAAAATACAATATGCCGGTGCTTCTGTCTATGTAATACTCGCCCGATGTGTCCAGCTCCTCTAACATATTAAAGAAGTAAAAATGCTTCCCCTCGGTCATTTTCTTGGGGCTGGGGTACTTGGTTTTAACCGTTCCGTCAATAAGGTTAAACTTCTCCACCGCAAGAGCAATATCGGACCAATCCTCTTTAAAGTATCCGAATATCCACGGATCTTGTGCATCAGTCCAATTCTTCATGCGGCTTTTTGTATCGGCATCAGCCTTAAAAAGCGAGCCCTTGGGCGGATACACCCTCTTCTCCGGTGGTACATATCGCGGATTTGATTGATTCAGCGACCACCAGAATTCAATATCATCACCGGGATCTACAACCTTGCCTGTGTATACCCAGCCGTCATTGGGCCATCTTGCAAGGGTCATATTATAATCGCCGAAAAACACCTCCGGCGGCGTCTTTTTGGGATATGTCCAGTTTGTACCGGGCAGCTGTGATTGCTCCGCATACATATAGTAATAAAGCCCATGCCCGTAGATATTAAGCTCGCCGTAGTCTGTAATACCGTAATTCTTTAAATCCACATAATATACTTTTCCTCTTGCCTCCGGACGCAGACGGTTTAAAACGGTCGTATCCTCTACGACGGATGCTTCGGAAAAATCAATCTGCAAGCCGCTTACAAGATCTACCTGTTCTTCAAGGTAGGAACGGTACACAACGGGTCCTTTTTCTGTACCCGAATCCTCCGCGCCGAGCTCTACCGATTTATCTGAGGTATATGTTCCTGCACGCAGATATACGGTAACGCCCGCCGCAGGATATTTTCCCTCCTCTTTAAGCTTACGAATGCGGTCACGCGCCTGGGTAATATCGCCGTATGGTCTGTCAAAGCTTCCATCGCCGTCCGCCGCGCCTGCTTTAACATATATTGCGAGCCAATCGCCGTTTTCAGCATAGGTCGGAATTATGTTAATGCACATGAGCATAACCGTCACAACCAATGCAAATATTTTTTTCAAATCAAGCAACTCCCTTACTGATAGAATTACATTTATTATAGCTTCAAAATCATCTTAAAACAATGCCATATTCAACTATTTGTGTACGAAATACAAAGGGGGTATTTTACGCGGCAGGTTTTTTATTCTTTTTCACCTGCTCGAAAATCTGCTCCGCACGGTATTATAAGCATTAAAAAAGCGTTTTCTTAAATTCCTCATAAAAATTTATCGGCGCACGGAAATACTTCCATGCGCCGGAGCGTGTTGATAATGCCGACACGCTTCAAGCTGAAAGCTCCGAAAGCGAGCTTTCGGCTTGAGAACAAGGGCTTTCGCTCGCGCGGCGCTCACCGCGCCAGCCCTTGCAAGGAGCGGGTTTTGCGCTACACGCCCGCGAAAACCGCGTTTTTTACGCCAGAGGGGATTTTCCCTCTG
>CAKRRS010000182.1 GCA_934394665.1 uncultured Acetatifactor sp.
GCCTCGCGCCACCGATACGACAAACGCGGCTCTCGGCTTCATGATCGCCTGGAAATAGTAGGTTGAGAAAATATTGAAAGGCAGCAGCAGGAACGACAGCGAATAGGTGCGGATGATGGCGGGAGCCATATCCAGTATTTCCTGCGTGGGCGTCATGAAAATGCGGACATAGAGGTTTGGAAAGGCGAGGCTGAACGCCGTCCAGAACAGCCCGAAGAACGCCGTCGCCAGCAGCGACAGCCGGAGCGTTTCCCGGATTCTTGCGCCTTTTCCGGCAAAAGTGATGAGTACCTTCGGTTTCTTATCGCCTGTCCATCTGCACTCGGTAGAGTTTCTCACCTGCTTGATGAGCTTGCGGGTCAGGAGTCCAGCATAGTAGGTAATCAGGCCCGTGACATAAATATCTGCGCAGAGCAGTTCGCTACAGTCTGAGCTGATCTTCTTGTAGAAGAACGGGAGCTGAGCGGCATTCAGTCTGTCCACCATCTGTTCGAAATAGTAGCTTGCCGTATCAGGACTGTACCTGTTGGCTCCCAAGTTGAGACCTTGTATTCTCAATCCGAATTCCTCGCAGGTGCTGAGCAGAACCCGCTTGAAGTTTGGGCAATAGCGAGTTGCTTCACCCACCAGCTGAGCAGCGAAGTGGATGGAGTTCTGCTTGATCATGGTCAGGCGCGAGCCTTCTGGTGTGTTCAGTTGGCACAGGGCAGAAATGTCACTTGTACTTCCGCCAATGTCGAAACAGACGGTGAGCGCATCTCTGTCATCTGCCTTTACATTGAGATAATTGGCAACGGCACAGGCCTCTGTCATACTCTGAAAATCATTCTCATCTACCATCTTGATCGGGTCGAAGGAGAATGTTTTTGTATCATCGTCTTTTTCCAGAACGATTTCGTGCTTCTTGCTGGTTTCTGACAGAATGTTCTGTTCGTTTTCCAGGAAAGCATTGTTGGAGAAGTCTTGCTGTGGAACTGAAGCTCCTCCCAGGAAGCTGTTTTCTCCGAGTCCTTCGATATTTCCCAAACCGTTTCCTGCAATTCCTCCAATATTTCCCAAACCGTTCAAGCCTCCTAATGGGTTTCCGACATTTCCCAAGGTCTGGTTTGTGCCATCTGTCGCCTGATAGGCAGAATTGTTTGTCTGCAGATTATATCCGAAGGTGGAAACCTTCAGCTGGTATTGCGGATCCGTGATGACTGGCTTATGCTGGCATACATCATTCAGAGGATTGACGGTTGGCAATGAGCTCCAGATGGTGTTGTAGTTGCGCAACAGGCTTTCGCTCATGGATGATGGGTACGACCATTTCAGCTTCTTCGGGAACAGGTCTTTTACGAACAGTTCGGCATAAACCTGGAGCAGCAGGGAGCGGAGGAATGCTTTCTTGTAGGCAATGTTGCGCTCATCATCATCCCATTTCATATTATAGGTCTGCTCTATCAATCCGCATTCTGCCGTCTGTAATTTGATGATTCGAGGCGTAGGGGCTATTGGAGCCAATGGCAGGTTGAGACTGAAACAAGGAAATCCGCCCTTCACTTCTTTCTCAAACTTGGAAATGTCCTGGCT
>CAKRRS010000183.1 GCA_934394665.1 uncultured Acetatifactor sp.
CTCTTAGCTTTGGGTTATCACAAAATTTCAAACTACCAGCAACATTTGACAGGCTCGTTTTGGTTGCTTCAAAATCATTTAATAAATTTCTTGCAGCCTGCTCACTTTTCTTCTCAAACAAAAGATATGTGATGAATCTATCAAGATTCTCCTCTGCATCTTTCATCAAAACAATCTTATAATCCATACTTTGACCTCATATCAGAAATCACATCATCTGCATCCCTGAACTTTCCCTGTTCTCTGGACTTTTGTAATTTTGCAATCAGCTCAGACTCAGTCATTGGAGCATATGGATTGGATTCCGTCTGTCTCTTTATTTCAAAAGGAAATCCATTTGTTGCAACAGCCTGTGTTAAAAACATTCGGATTGCCGTTGTTGTATCTGTACCCAAATCCTTAAAAAGAGCATCTGATTTACTCTTTAATTCGTCTTCGACTCTGACTTGAATTGTACTAGCCACGCTTAGCACCTCACTTCCATTCTCTTTTCTTTATTATAATGCTTGATTATTGCTGTTTCAATACATTTGTATTGTTTTGTAAATATTTATTTTTGAGGATTCCATGGAGACAATTATACACATCTTCTATTTTCCTTCCTTCTCCACTATTATAGCTGATCGTACTTGACTACATTCCCTTTTGCCTTTTCTACCGGATACTTTGCTTCATTCTGTGACATCTTCATATTTATAATTTCATCCGCATCCAGTTCTAGCTTATCTAACAGATTCTGACTATAAACCAAAACATCCGCCAACTCCTCCTTGACATGCTGCAAATCATATTCTGCATCAGACCACTGGAAACACTTCAATAACTCTGCCGCCTCAATTACGATTGATTTTGCAAGATTTGCCGGCGAGTGAAACTGCTCCCAGTCTCTGTCCTCAGTAAATTTTCTAATTCTATCTATTGTTTCTTGCTTCATAATTAAACTTACTCCTTTATTTTGCTGCTTCTAATAAGGCTTTCTGAAGTTCCGAATCACAAGCATAAATATACATTCCATTAACACCTCGTGTCATTAAGACCCTCACTTCATGCTGAATCAATATTTCTCCAAATTTTTGTTTTGTTCCATCAGATAATGTCCTATTTCGAATCGCCTTCTCATTACAACTTTCTGAAGGATCAAATATTATCCTTCCATTACGATATTTTACAGATGGTCCAAGAATAACTCCAGCATAATTAAGATCAAATCCTTGAATTGTAAACGTTGAACCAACTTCATTTATTGTTTGTGGTTGTTCAGCCCACGCTAATCCTTTGATATCTCTTTTTTCTTTTCTTGTAAGTTCGGACTCCAACTGCTTATTCCAAGGCTTATGCCATTTTCCAATCAGTACTTCCCAATATTTCATGAGCCTGTCCTCTGGTTTATGATTTAAACTATATTCCCAATCATAAGTTGCAATTATCCTTGATAACATCGAATCACTTTCTTTTGCTCTTTTCTGAATCTGCAAATCAAGCAATTCAGGCTTATCAAATACCTTGATGTCATATCCACCAAATGTATTAGGAATTTTCTTTAAGCATCTCTCTTTTGTAAAGGAATCAAT
>CAKRRS010000184.1 GCA_934394665.1 uncultured Acetatifactor sp.
TCAGAATATTAAACTGCCGATAATTTTCTGCTGAGTTTCTACTCCAGCCTTCAAAGAAAGAAGAAGGAATCTCGCCTTCATACTTATCTTCAAATTCAAATCCATTGCAAAAAAACAGCTTCTGAGTGGAGAGCATTAAATCCAGTTTCTTATAGCTAATATATCTTGCAATTTTCAAATCCAACCTTGGTTCATACGCACTGTTAATGCGATCTATGTCACCTGCTGTATAAATAGGCATATCTATTCTTCCTTTATTTAAAGAGACGCTGTCCTGCATTCTAGGTACAGTGCCACGCCACGTTATCTGGCACCCACCTCGTAGGGCTAGAAAGGTTCGTAATTTTCACTATTGATAACCTCTGTAATTTATAATATATACTTTTATGAATTTATTTTCAAGTTTTTCCAACAAACTCGAACACATCGTCGCCTTATGTTCTTTTTTTACCTCTTATCCTATCTCAACAATTCAAACGCCGCCCTGTAAAGATTTATCTCCAGACTGAATTTCGGAACCCATCATTAACCCCTGTGACACCAAGCCCTACAGCATATTAAATATTTCTATTTTCGTAGATATTCGATATTGAGCGCATAACACCAGCTTTTAATATAGATTAACATGCACGTTTACAATCAGTAACGCCATGCGACTGAACACATAACCAATTAAGCATTAGTCTCTGCGGAACAAATCGCGAGTGTAAACCTTTTCTTTTACATCATCCAAACAACTATCATAACGGTTGGCAATGATAGCTTGACTGCTCTTCTTGAATTCATCAAGATCATTTACTATTCGGCTGCCAAAGAAAGTAGTGCCACCTTCCAGCGTCGGCTCATAGATAATAACTGTAGCGCCCTTTGCCTTGATACGCTTCATAATACCCTGAATGGCACTCTGACGGAAATTGTCTGAGTTTGACTTCATCGTCAAACGATATACGCCTATCACGCAGTTATGCTCCTTTGTGGCATCAAAACTGTTGTCCTCGGCATAACTGTAATAACCAGCTTTCTTCAATACTGCATTTGCTATATAGTCCTTACGGGTACGGTTACTTTCAACTATCGCCTCTATCAGGTTCTCAGGAACATCAGCATAGTTAGCCAAAAGCTGTTTGGTATCTTTTGGCAAGCAATAGCCACCATAGCCGAAGCTTGGGTTATTGTAATGAGTACCAATACGTGGATCAAGACCTACACCTTCTATGATGGCCTTGGTATCGAGGCCTTTTACTTCTGCATAGGTATCAAGCTCGTTGAAGTAGCTTACTCGCAATGCCAAATAGGTATTAGCGAAGAGCTTTACTGCCTCAGCTTCCTTCATGCCCATGAACAAGGTGTCAATGTTCTCCTTGATAGCACCTTCCTGCAAGAGTGCTGCAAAGGTTTTGGCTGCTTCTTTCAACTTCTCAACATCTGTTACCTGCATGATTGCTTCGTTTTCCTCAGCAAACTCAGGTCTATCGATAATCTTAGGATAGCCTACGATGATACGACTTGGATAAAGGTTGTCGTAAAGTGCCTTGCTTTCACGAAGGAACTCTGG
>CAKRRS010000185.1 GCA_934394665.1 uncultured Acetatifactor sp.
CTGTAACATTTATTGAGAACAACAGCAACAAAAATAACATTAACTTCTTCATATTTACGAGATTTATATTTTTCAGAATCTTACCAATAAACCAGCAGTGAGCATACTCTTGCACCCAGCATTCCACTCGCAGAAATACCTAAAACTTTCTCCACCTAATGACATACCAACTAAAGTCACATTATATCCCAAATCGGCTTTGGTTCGATTACACTCAAAGCCAGGAACAGTAACCTTCTCTTTCAGCAAAGCCAAGCCTAAGCCTGCACCCGAATAAGCACGGAAGATGCCGTAGCCCGATGTAAACCAAGTATAAGTGATGGATGGGATAGCGTACATGCAAGAGAGGCTCGAATCTCCACAAAACCGTTCCAAATCAGTAACATCATCACTATTTACATAATTGCTGAATGCGCTATCTGTAATGCCAATGGACGCACCTACAGAAAACCTTTTTGATAGACGATACTTATAATCTATTCCTAGATGAACTGGAATTGCAAAACATTCCGAGTCACCACCACTATATGGAATAGGCTTTGTCAGTTTGTCATGTTTATCTATCACATACAAATTCAACAAGCCCACACCAAAGTATAGTTCATGGCGTTTGCCAATATCTTGCTTACTCGACAATGAGGTTTGAGCATGAGACATAAGTGTTCCCAACAGCCACAAGCCTACAAACATCATTACCACTTTAGCAACATCATCATTCAACACCTTTCCCAAAATACGATCTCTACATTTCATAAGCTTCAATATTTTATATTCGTATCAAACTTACCATCTTTATCTCTTGCGATTGTCATTCTACGATGATACTTTCACGTCATCTATACTCAAACAAACGTTTTTGAAAATCCTTTTTCGTTACACACCTTCTATCATAGAGCTTTTTCTTTCGGATATTCTCTAGCGTATAAGTTCTTACAATACTCCATTTGATAGTATATACATAAAACGTATCACTATTCATTGGCCAGAAACCTCTAGACTTTGTACCTGGTGCTACACAATAATAATTAAAGATTACATTTTTCTTTCCATGGACATTCACGGAAGTTGTATCCATAGAAATTAAGTCTATCGTATCTCTACAATGGAGATTCCAATACATATCGTTGCTCAAAGTATCGGACTCTGTCAAATCGATTAACAATGTATCTTTTGTGCAATTTTTAACACAATAGCCTAATGGCTTCGAGTCCATAACACAAGAACTCAAAAAGAATGTTGGAAATAAGACCAACAGTAAAATAACTCTAAATCCATTCGTTTTCATTGTACATCAATTATTATCTTCCCCTATCTATTCTTCCAAATTACTTTGGTTTATTTCATTGACCTCATAGAACAAAGAGACAGAAACTGTATCACCACAAGAATTATCGTGGCGAATATATCACCGTCCAATTCATTCTTTCCAAATCTTCTCGTTTATATCTATAGACTTTCAAAACAGGCACATGTTTTCTAACAAAATCCTCAGTTGCATTCAAATACTTTTGAAGAGAATCTCCATTCATTATCAACAATTGAACATAA
>CAKRRS010000186.1 GCA_934394665.1 uncultured Acetatifactor sp.
TTTTAATTCAGCTTCTTTATCAGTATCGGTATAGTTCTTTGTTATTTTTTTCTTTTTAATAGCTTTGTATTTTGCATTGTCCAGAGCTCGATTTTCGTATTCGGCGAATATGTCTGCGGTTGGATGGTCAGAACCCTTGAGCCAGTTAGTGTATTCTTTAAAATCTATGCCGCAATGTTCACAGTATTCTAAAACATAATCTGTGTCATCAAAAACAATATCTTTTGTTGAATCGCCATTGAACCATGAATTTACACGATTTAAATAATGTTCGGATATATCAGGATTGGTATTTCTCTTTTTTAGAAACAATGTAGCTGTGCTGGTTCCTGTTTTACCAAAAGTACCACTTCCTAATTCTACAATAGAAACGATTTCAAAATACTTTAGAAGTATTTCGCGGCATGCTATGTAAATATTTCCGTTTGACAACACACTTGTTGGGAGAATTATAGCAGCAACGCCGTCGCTAGCTAAAAGCTGTTTTGCTCGTTCTATAAAAAATGTTTCTATGCTATTGTTTTTTGAAATGTCTGAAACATAAGCTGAAAGTTCATAGTTTGAACGTTCATTATCGGTTAATGTTTCTAGAAATCCTTTTACACTATACGGAGGATTTGCAATCAATACTTTAAAATGTGAATCAAAAATACGAGCATTATTTGCAAGCGCATCAGCGTATATGATTTGAATATCGTCTTGGCCATACATAAATGCTGAAACTTTTGATACCTTAGATAGGCGGTATTCTTTTTCTATACCATATATTTCTTTATAATACTCAGAGACGGGTGCTTTTTTGTATTTTTCAATGTACTCCTTGATTGCAGATGCATATTCAGTTAAAAAATGACCAGCACCACAAGCATAATCAATGGCCTTTGGTATTTCTGAATTATCACGTATTATTTCCTCGAGTGGAAGGGATGATACTAAAAATTTAACAATAGGTAGTGGAGTGAAGAATTGTCCTTCACTTTGTTTGACACCATCGTCAAGAAAACCTTCGAATAAATCGCCTAGGAATTGATTTTGCTCTTCTGTCTTCAACTTAATATCCTCAAGCATCTTAACTATTTTCTTTAAGATAACTGCATTCTGATAGAATAGTTCTTCATTATGTACATCTAGAAATGCAAAGTCACTATTGGTGTAGAACTTTAATTGCTTGAAATAATTTAGTACAGTACGTTTGGTAGCATCAGGATCATTTTTGAATAAGTGAAATGCATCGCTTACTTGTTTCTGGTCAATATATGTAACTTGTTCGCCTAAGAATTTTTCCATTCCTTCTTTATATAATTTTTGAAGTCGGTCTTGTAAACTATAATAGTCGTCATAAGCAGCACCTTTCCAATAAAATTGTAATTCAGAAGGGTTTATAGTTTCATCTACGATTTTGGCCAAAAAAAGATTTATTAATTTATCAAAAGCATTTTCGTGACTTCCGACATTATGCTGTCTTAATATGGTAGCAAATTCATGATATTTCTTTTGAATTGAGTCATTATCGACCTCTTCAAGAT
>CAKRRS010000187.1 GCA_934394665.1 uncultured Acetatifactor sp.
CTGTTTTTATATGATAGCCAACCTTAAAATCGCTAAATGTTGTCTTAACAGGAACCTTATTTATAAAATTAATAGAGAATATTATGCTAATTTGTGCCCACATCAAAGAGAGGAAATGCTTGAGCAATTTGATGTAGATAAAGATGGAAATATAGTTATTCCGTATGAACACAAAGGCTACACATGTAATGATCTTCATGCGGAATCATTGAACGGAGTGAAAGCTGTTAGTATGTTTTCTGGCGCAGGGGGACTGGATATTGGTACACAACTTGCAGGAGTTCCGGTGTTGACGAGTCTGGACATTTTTGAAGATAGTGTGAGAACGATTCAGCAGAATAATTTTTTTAAGAATACCATGCATGAGTGTGGAGACATTACAAAAATTGATGGAACGCATTATTCTGAAGTACTAAAGAGAGAAAATCCAGACAAACTGATTATTGTTGGTGGTCCGCCATGCCAACCATTTTCCAAAGCAGGATATTGGGTAACGAATGAAAAGCGAAATTCTAGCGAAGATCCAAGAAATATGATTAAACCATATTTTAAAATAATTTCGGAGATTAAGCCGAATGGTTTTGTACTAGAAAATGTTGAAAGTATATTACATCCTTCAAATCATGAGGCGGTTGAAACCATTTATGAAAATATGGATAAACTGGGATACAAATGTTCCACTTTAAAAATTAATGCAGCGGAATATGGCATTCCTCAAAAAAGAAAACGCGTTTTTTTCCTTGCTAGCAAGAAAAATATTAATGCAAACATAGAAAAAACACATGGAAATGAAAAAGAATGTGCTGCAAATCCCAAACTGAAACCTTATGAAAGAGTAATTGATTGGATTGGAAAATTTGATGATCCTATTTATTTTGGTGATGAAAAGCTGACACCCGAAGGAAAGTGGGAACAAGAGTTAACCTCCGTTCCTTTTGGAAAAAATTATATTGCTTTAACTGAAAAAGCAGGTTATCCAAATCCTGTATTTGTGGCTGGAAAGCGATATTGGCTCTCTCTTTTAAAATTACATCCTTTTTTACCTTCATGGACGGTAATTGCAAGTCCAGGACATTGGGAAGGTCCATTTCATTGGAAAAGTAGAAGATTAAGTATTAGGGAGCTGGCTGCTATTCAAACGTTTCCGGACGATTATCACTTTTATGGCAGTGTGTATTCTCAGCATAAACAGATAGGAAATGCCGTTCCGCCACTGCTGGGGAAAATGGTTGTGGAGGAATTATGTAAATGGATATAAATATACCTAAAATTATTAGTTTATTTTCAGGCGCTGGTGGACTAGACATAGGCTTTGAAAAAGCTGGATTTAGAACATTATTTGCTACTGATGTTTGGCAAACAGCATGCGATACGCTTAAGAAGAATAATCTTGCGGATGAAGTGTTTTGTGGTGATATACGAGAAATTGATTTTAAAAAATTAAAAGAAAAGTATGGAGAAGTAGACTGTTTGATCGGAGGACCGCCTTGTCCTCCTTATAGTCAA